>CAZHXC010000401.1:0-3786 GCA_964536145.1 uncultured Spirochaetales bacterium
CTCGAGACCCGCGCTTCTCACCGCCTCATCGAGCAGACCAACCGCCCGAGGTTCATTGTCAAAGTAGACCCGCATGTTTGCGTATTGCCTGAGGATGTCTATAGTCACCTTACCCCCGGGAAACTGCGCTTCAACGGCATCGGCAAAGACCCGGAGGGCTTGCCGTCTTCTATCGAGCTCTCCGGATTCAAAATCTCTCAGATACACGATCAGCCTCGCCGTGTCGGCGTTTCCGCTGATCTCCTGCGGGAGATAAAAACCGTATCTGTCGTCGGTTGCTTCAGGGCTTTCATTTCGTGGAAGCAGAGAGACAAATGTGGCCGCCATACTCACCGCGTTCATCAGCTTGCCTCGCGCGGTCCCCGGATGGGTCGGTACGCCTTTGAAATCTATTGTCGCCTTCTCCGCATTGAAACACTCCGCCTCTATGGTGCCTTCAACATCACCGTCAAGAGTGTAGCAGCACACGCTGCGAAGCTTCTCCTTCGGGAAGAGATCCATACCCTTGCCCGTCTCTTCGTCAGGAGTAAATATGAGCTCTATCGCTCCGTGTTCTATCTCAGGATGCGATAAGAGCCACTCGGCAACGGTGATAATCTCCGCGACACCTGCCTTGTCGTCGGCACCGAGGAGCGTTGTCCCGTCGGAAGTGATGATCGTATCACCTTTTCTCGCCGCAAGATCAGGATCTGATTGAGGATCGAGGAGTATACCGTCCTCGAGCTCGATCACTCCTCCCGAATAATCTGCATGAACAACGGGATCTACATCCTCACCCGGCGCGTCAAAGGATGTATCGACATGCGCCATAAATCCGATAACCGGCTTTGACTCGCTGCCCGGTGTTGCAGCGAGCCGTGCAATGAGGTAACCGTGTTCTGTTAGCTCCACATCCTCCACACCGACCTCATGCAGCTCCTCCACAAGAAGCTTGAGCAGGTCCCACTGCCCGGGCGTCGACGGAATCGATTCAACATGCGGATCTGAAGTGGTGTGTATCCGCACGTACCGCAGCAATCTCTCGAGAAGCCGGTCACGAAACCAATCAATTGAAAATTCCATGAATGTATTGTATAGAAGAAAAAGCCTGTATCCAACTGTGCAACCTGCCGCTGATAGGATCTACGAAGCTACCAATTTGTAGGAAACATAATCACATGGCTACAAAAATGTGCTTTTTTTCTTCGGATTGATGCTGAGGCACATGGAAAATCGTAGTAACTCCTTACCAGATGGTTATTTACCGGCATTCCATTGCATGGCATGGTAATTGCAATCAGGCATTCCATAGCGGCAATTCATTGCCGCCAGTGATCTCACGTGAAGGAGTATGAGAAATGAGCATTCCAAAAAATCCGAAAGAAGTTATGGCGCTAATAGAGCGGGAAAAGGTGGAGGTTGTGGATCTCCGCTTCATGGATTCTCCAGGACTCTGGCAGCACTTCTCGATACCTGTCGGCGAAATGAGCGAATCTCTCTTTGATGAAGGGCTTGGTTTTGACGGCTCGAGCATTCGCGGATGGCAGACGATAAACGAGTCTGACATGCTGGTGAAGCCTGTGGCCGAGACCGCCTTTATCGACCCGTTTCTGCAGCACAAGACGCTCGTCATGATCTGCAATATCTGCGATCCGATTACCGGGGAGGATTACACCAAGGACCCGAGAAATATCGCGCGAAAGGCCGTCGCACACATCCAGAACTCAGGCGTCGCCGACACGATTTTTATCGGCCCGGAAGCGGAGTTTTTTATCTTTGACGATGTCCGGTTCGATCAGAACGAGCATTCCGGGTACTACTTTCTCGATTCAATCGAGGGCCGTTGGAACACCGGCCGGGACGAACAGCCCAACCTCGGATACAAACCGCGTTACAAAGAGGGGTATTTCCCGGTACCGCCGACCGACTCGATGCAGGATTTAAGAAGCGAAATGATGCTGATCCTGGAAAGCATCGGGATCCCAATTGAGGCTCAGCACCATGAGGTTGCAACCGGCGGACAGGCCGAGATAGACATGCGCTTTTCGCCGCTTGTAGAGATGGCGGACGCCACCCTCAAGTACAAGTATGTAATCAAGAATACCGCAAAGAAGTACGGCCGGACCGTTACGTTCATGCCCAAACCACTGTTCAACGATAACGGCAGCGGCATGCACACCCACCTGTCGTTCTGGAAGAACGGGAAGAACCTCTTTGCCGGTGACAAATACGCAGGACTCTCGGACAGTGCACTCTACGCGATTGGCGGCGTACTCAAGCACGCCCCGGCACTGCTTGCGATAACCAATCCGACAACCAACAGCTACAAACGTCTCGTTCCCGGTTTTGAGGCTCCGGTCAATTTGGCCTATTCGAGCAGGAACAGAAGCGCCGCGGTACGTATTCCGATGTATTCGGCTTCTGAAAAGGCCAAACGCTTCGAGTTCCGGTGCCCTGATCCGAGCTGTAATCCCTACCTCTCCTATTCAGCCATAGCCATGGCAGCCTTAGACGGTGTTGTCAACAAGATCGATCCCGGCCAGCCTCTCGACAAGGACATCTACGATCTGCCGCCTGAAGAACTGGCAAAGGTGGCCACCACGCCGGGTACACTCAGGGACGCGCTGGAAGCTTTGCGGTCCGACCACGAGTTCCTGCTCAAGGGCGATGTGTTTACTCCGGATGTAATCGAGACCTGGATAGATTACAAGATGGCTAATGAAGTAACGGCCCTCGATTTGCGGCCCCACCCGTGGGAGTTTGCGCTCTACTACGATATCTAAGGGTTTGATGACCGTCCGGCGGTACGGCCTGCGCTTGCCGCCGGAGACCGGCCGGAGCCCTCGTTACGGCGCCCGGTGAACTGCTGCGCGCGCATTTGCGAAAGTGCGCGCCCGCCATCGGGCCGTCGTCACAGCGCGGTAAACATCACCGTCGAATTATGTCCGCCAAAACCGAAAGAGTTTGACATCACGCAACGCATCTGTTTTTCCACGGGCTCTGTGTTGATACAACTCAACGTGATTTCCGGATCAAGTTTGTCGATATTGATGGATGGGGGCACAACGCCGTGTCGAAGCGCCTCTATTGCGATAATCCCTTCGACGGCGGCGGTTGCTCCAAGAATATGCCCATGCATCGATTTCGTGGAACTTACATTGCATTTGCTCTCGTCACCCTCGAGTAGCCGCATAACCGCCTTTGACTCGGCAATATCGCCAAGGGGAGTCGCGGTACCATGGGTATTGATATAATCGATGGATTCGGGACCGATACCGGCGCGATCGAGGGCCATTTTCATCGACCTGTACGCGCCTTTTCCCTCCGGATCAGGCATGACAAGATCGTAGGCGTCACCTGACATGCCTACACTTTTCAATTCGCAGAGGATTTCGGCTCCACGTGCTTTTGCATGCTCGAGCTCTTCAACAACAAGCGCGCCGGCACCTTCGGCAATGACAAAGCCGTCACGGTCGATATCATAGGGCCTGGAGGCCTTTTCAGGTGTGTCGCTGAAGTTGGTCGAGAGCGCGCGCATATTGGCAAAACCGGCCACGCCAAGCTCGATAACCGCGGCTTCAGCCCCGCCGGCGATAATCGCATCCGCCATACCGGCCTGGATGATAAGAAACGCCGATATGATCGAATGATTGGCGGTTGCGCAGGCGGTTTGAAGGCTCAAGTTGGGGCCTTTGATACCGTACTCCATGCTGAGAATTCCCGCGGCAATGTTGCCGATGGCAGCGGGCACATAGAACGGGCTCACCCTTCGGCTTCCCCTGGTCGCCAATGCGGCGGAGTTCTCAT
>CAZHXC010000402.1:0-3754 GCA_964536145.1 uncultured Spirochaetales bacterium
CGTCGCGCAGATGTCAAATCCAAGATCGCTTAGCTCGCGGATGATGGGAAGCATAGTTGCCTTGTCCTGATCATGGACGGAGACGAACACCCTTCCCCTGACGGGGAGCACGGTGCCGGCGGAGGCTTGCGCCTTTGCATAGGCTTCTCCAAACGTTTGGCCGGTCCCAATCACCTCTCCGGTTGATTTCATCTCAGGACCAAGGATCGGATCGATAGTATGAAATCTGTTGAACGAAAAGACCGCTTCCTTTACCGCCCATCCGGTAATGCATCTCCCGATACCCGTTCCATCGGTTACAAGCCCCTGTTCTTCGAGATCACGGCCGAGCCATATGTTCACAGCCGCCCCGACAAGATTTACACCCGAAGCTTTTGAAAGGTACGGTACCGTCCGGGATGCCCGTGGGTTTACTTCCAACACGTAGAGCTCATCGTCCATGACCGCAAACTGAATATTGATAAAACCTTTGACACCGATCTCCCGGGCAATCCGCGTTGTAGCTTCCAACATCTCGTCGAGCTTTTCCTGCTTTGACTTATACGGTGGAAAGACACATGCAGAATCGCCGGAGTGCACACCCGCCGCCTCTATATGCTGCATGATCCCGGCTATGTAGACGTTTCTGCCGTCAGCGAGTGCATCGAGATCGTACTCAAAGGCGTCTTCGAGAAACTTGTCCACGAGCACCGGTCGATCTCTGCTTATTTCAATCCCCCGGTTGAGAAACTCCACAAGCTCATCTTTGTTGAACGCTATAAACATGCTTCGCCCGCCAAGCACAAAAGACGGACGCAACAATACGGGAAACCCTATCTGCCGTGACATCTGTTCTACTTCCGAGGGTGATCCGGCCATCCTGTTCTCCGGCTGTTTGAGCCCGAGTTTGGTGATGATCGCCGAGAATAGCCCACGGTCCTCTGCATCGAGAATGTTTTTCACCGATGTACCGACAATCTCAGCACCTCGTCTTTCGAGTTCCTCAGCCATGTTGAGGGGTGTCTGCCCGCCGAGTTGCACCACCACCTTCCGGGTTTTCTCTTTGCGCATCACCTCGCTAACATGCTCTACGGTAAGCGGTTCGAGATATAGCCGGTCGGAGATGTTGAAGTCTGTGGAAACTGTCTCCGGGTTGGAATTGATAATGATCGTCTCGTATTCGTTTTTTCTGTAGGCAAGCGAGGCGAGAGTACAGCAGGTGTCGAACTCGAGCCCCTGGCCGATGCGGTTTGGGCCGCTTGCAAGGATGATGACCGTCTCTTTCTCGGAGGCTTCTCCCTCATCCACCTCGCCGTATGTGGAGTAGAAATAGGGCGTTTCGGCGGTAAACTCTCCGGCGCAGGTGTCCACACAGTGAAAGCTCGCGTTCAAGCCGAAGGACTTTCGCGTGTTTTCTACCTGTTCGGTTTGCAGCCCGCATACCTGGGCGATTCTTGCGTCCGACATGCCCATGCGCTTTGCCTCGAGAAGCAAATCGCTTTCGAGCTGTTCCGACTCCAACCGCTCCTCAAGCTCTATCTGATCGAGAAGCTGTGAGAGAAACCAGACATCATAACCGGTAATCCTGTGCAAACGCTCGAGGGAGCGCTCGCCCTCTCTTTTCAGAACAGTATATGTCGCAAACAATCGAAGAGGATGCAGTGTGTTGAGCATTCTGTCGAGTCCGTCATAACCGATAGGAAGCTCCTGCATCCCCTCATACTTCATTTCCGCGGCGCGAATCGCCTTGTTGAGCGCCTCGAGAAAGGTGCGGCCGAGGGCGAGAGATTCGCCGATCGATTTCATCTGGGTACCCAATTCCTCATACGCTTTGGGAAACTTCTCGGTCTCAAACCTGGGAACCTTCACGGCGCAGTAATCGAGGGCAGGCTCGAAGCATGAAACGGTTTTTCCGGTTATGTCGTTTATGATTTCATCGAGGGTGTATCCCACCGCCAGTTTGGCGGCACATCGCGCTATGGGGAAACCGGTCGCTTTGCTCGCCAGTGCTGAAGACCTCGAGACCCGTGGATTCATTTCGATGATGACCATACGTCCGTCGGTCGGGCGTATGGCAAACTGCACGTTCGACCCGCCGCAATCAACGCCTATCGCCCTCAAGACCTCGAGAGAAGCGGTCCTCATCACCTGGTACTCTTTGTCCGAAAGTGTCTGGATTGGTGCGACGGTTATGCTGTCACCGGTGTGGACCCCCATGGGGTCGATATTCTCTATTGAACAAATGATCACCGCGTTATCCGCCTTGTCGCGCATGACCTCCATCTCAAACTCTTTCCAGCCGATCAGCGATTCCTCGATCAGGCATTCGTGAACCGGACTCTCATCAAGCCCCCGCTCCATAAGAACATCCAGCTCTTCATGTGTGTAGGCGATGCTTCCACCCTGGCCACCAAGGGTGTAGCTCGGCCGGATGATGAGCGGCAGCCCCACCTCATCTGCAAAATCCCGGGCGCCGTGAACCGTCTTCTTGATTTCTGAACGCGGACTCTCTAGCCCCATCTCCGTGGCAATCCTTTTGAACTCCGCCCTGTCCTCTGCGAGACGTATCGAATTGATATTCGCCCCAATGACTTCGACAGCGTACTTTTGCAGCATCCCAAGCTCGTGGAGCCTCATTGCGAGGTTGAGGCCCGTTTGCCCGCCCATGGTGGGAATCAGAGCGTCCGGACGTTCTATCTCGAGTATTTTTTCCATGTATTCGGGAGAAAGCGGTTCAACGTAGATCTTGTCCGCTATACCCGGTGTGGTCATCACCGTTGCCGGGTTTGGATTAACGAGGATTACGTAATACCCCTCCTCCTTGAGCGCCTTAACCGCCTGTGTACCCGAATAATCAAACTCACATGCCTGTCCGATAACAATCGGACCTGAACCGATCAATAGAATTCTGTGTATATCTCGTCGAGCGGGCACAAATTACTCCTCGTTCTTGTATTTTCGCACCGATTCCACAAACTCATCGAATATCCAACTCGAATCCCGGGGTCCCGGCGCGGCCTCTGGGTGAAACTGCGCACACATAACCGGAAGCGTCTTGTGACGTATCCCCTCTATTGATTTGTCGTTGGCGTTCTTGAACCAGACTTCCACCTCTCCCGGGAGGGTCGCTTCGTCAATCATGAAGCCGTGGTTCTGAGAGGTGACAAAGACCTTTCCGGTAAACTCGTCGCGCACCGGATGATTCACGCCGTGATGCCCGAACTTCATCTTCATGCTCTTTGCGCCAAGGGCGAGGCTGATCAGCTGGTGTCCAAGGCAAACACCATACACCGGCATATTTCCAATCAACGCAGCTGTTGTCGATACCAGCCGGTCCAACACCGCCGGGTCTCCCGGACCGCTCGACAGAAGCAACGCATCAGGCCGCTCCGCACGTACTTCCTCAACGCCGGCAGTGCTCGGCAGCACCGAAACCTTGCACCCTCTTCCCACCAACTCGCGGATGATATTCGCCTTGATGCCGCAGTCGATGAGGAGAAAGTGCGGAGAACCCTCAGGGTTCAAGACCACAGGCTCGAGGACACCCACGTTTCCGATGAGGTTTCTTCCTACCATCGATGGAAACCCGGAAAGAGCCTGCAGACACGCCTCGAGCTCACCATCCGACAGTGCCGCATCCCCGGTGTCCGATTGTACTATCAGACCGTTCGGGCTGCCGCCGTCACGTATTCTCAGCGTAAGGCCACGGGTATCAATGTCATAGATTCCGGGAGTCTTGTGTTTGATCAGGAAACTATCGAGAGAAATCCTGCCG
>CAZHXC010000403.1:0-3749 GCA_964536145.1 uncultured Spirochaetales bacterium
CCAGTCCGGCGGCACTTCCCGCCTGGGCAGGCTTCACTTCTCAGTCCGCGGCGCAGGCGAGTACACCACCGGCCTAAACTTGGCGAGGACATGCTCTCTACCGCCATGTGCATTCAAAAGACTCTCCTGCAGCGCCTTGGCCTTTGCGTCCACCTCTTCAGGATCCCCAACCGACCGCAGCCGTGCATCCATCGCAGCAGCCAAATCTGAATACGTGGGATCATCAATCAAGTCGCACAGTTCGTAGGGGTCCTCGATGACGTTGAACAGCTGCGGCGGATATCCCACATAGTAGATGTACTTGAAATCGCCGTGGCGGAGCATGAATCCGCCGGTTACCGATCCTGTGGCGTGAAACTCGCTGAATACATCCCGGTCGACAGTGCCGGAGGCAAGTGCGGCGTCAATTAAGGAATCACCGGGCAGTCCGCGTTCTCTCTCATCCGGCTCGATTCCAAAACTCGAGAGAATGGTGGGATAGATATCGATCAGAGAAACCGGTGTAGCACAGTGTTTCCCCTCCGGCAAACCCGGGCCGGAGAGGATCATCGGTATACCCGCGGATACTTCAAGCATATTGTTCTTGTTCCACATGCCGTGGTTACCACCGTTTTCCCCGTGATCGCTGGTATAGAGAATGACGGTATTTTCATACTGACCGGTCTCCCGGAGCTTTTCGAGTACCCGGCCAATCTGTATATCCATGTAGGTACACATCGCGTAATACACATGACGGGCGTGACGGATAACCTCCTCGCCATACCCCTGTTCCACACCGTAGAACTCGCGGTGATCCCGGCAGGATGGGTGCATGCTCCATTGACCGGGCTTGTACGCTGCGGGCATTGGGATTTCGTTTTCCTCGTACATCTCGTAGGTTTCCGGGGTCGCTACCAACGGGAAGTGCGGCAGTGTGTAGCTCACAAAGCAGGCCCAGGGAGCTTCCGATTCCTTACGTTCGTCCAGATACGCGATGGCTTCTTCGGTCACCCGGGCGTCATACTCGAGATACGAGGAAGTGCCTACGTGGGCTTTGAGCGGAAACTTTCCGACTTCCCGTTTCCGTGCCTTTGGCTCGTCTCTCATGAGACCGAAGACATCGCCGATGCCGTCGCGGAGGTGGAGCGGTATCCGCTGATCCGGGAAGCCGGTATCATCGGCTGAGTTCCGGTAGTGGAGCTTGCCGATGGTTGTTACCGGAATATTCTCAGCAATCAAACGGTGCCCAAAGCTCGGTATCTGACCGGTATACGGCGTGACGTTGTCGATACACCCTATCCGGTGCCCGTATTCACCCGTGGCGATGCTTGCACGCGCCGGGACGCATATTGGATTATTTGAGTATGCAGCGGTGAACACGGTACCTTCGGCGGCAAGCTTATCGATATTCGGTGTTTTGATGACCTCGTTTCCATAGCAACCGACCTCGAACTTGCAGTGCTGATCGGAACAGAGAAACAAAAAGTTTGTTCGCTTGTCGTGGCTCATATAGTTTTTCCTTTTCCTTTTCCTTTTCCTTCGCCGTCATATGTGTGCTATTATTCATTAGCAAAATGTTAGCAGAATTATGTGATGAAAACTAACTATACACGATTTACAATGACGGCGAAAGAAAGGGAGCTTCACCAGCCGGGCGGCGGCCGGTTGCGAATATGAATTGGCTGACACCATCGATCACCGCAACATTGATAGGCACAGCGCTCCTCGCCTTTGTCTACCTGTACTTATACATACATGATAAGAGGAAATATCTCCTTGTTTGGTCGGTGAGCTGGGCGATCTACTTTTTGCGCTACATCTTCATGCTGTTCATTGTGGCAGGCTATAAGAGCCTTTTTCTTACTACTGCAAATCAAACCGCCTCGCTTGCGAGTGGCGTCGTCCTTCTGTGGGGAACATATCTCTTCATTGACAGACGTTTTCCACAGCCGTGGATCTATGGTTCCGTAGGAGGCTTTCTCTGGATAATCGTCAGCAACATGCTTGGCCTTTCCTTTCTCCTCACGACCGCGCCAACCTTTGTATTTCTTGCGCTCGTATATATATGGACCGGGGTAAGATTTATCAAATCGGACATAACAGGCGCCTGTGCAAAACACATCACCGGTTGGACTTTCATTTTATGGGGCATTCATAAGGCGGATTATCCCTTTTTGAGGCCTGTAACCTGGTTTGCTCCTGCAGGCTACCTTATTGGGGCGAGTTTCGAGTTTACCGTCGCGTTAGGGATGCTGCTGGTATACTTTCACAAGATCAGAGTTGAGCTGCAGCAAGAGCAGCACCTGCTGGAGAGGGCCCAGGAGATAGGTAGCATTGGGACCTGGGCGCTGAACACACGAACAAATGAGCTTTTGTGGACAGATGAAGCGTACAAGATTTTCGGCGTTCCCACGGGAACCAAACTGACCTACGAGTCCTTCATCAGTTGCGTGCATCCTGAAGACAGAGTATATGTCGACCGGGCATGGAAGTTATCATTGAAGAAACAGCCCTACGATATCGAGCACCGCATATTGGTAAATGGTGAAGTAAAGTGGGTCCAGGAAAAAGCGGAGCTCGAGTTTGATGAGAACGGCAACTGCCTAGGTGGTATCGGATTTACCAGGGACATAACCGAAAGGAAACGCGCCGAAGAGGAGCGGGTTCGCTTGATTTCTGCAATCGATCAAGTTGCGGAAACTATTATGATTACCGATCGTACCGGAGCTATACAGTACGTCAATCCGGCGTTTGAGCAAGTGACGGGGTACACGGCGGAGGAGGCAAGGGGTCGAAACCCGCGTTTTCTCCAGAGTGGAAGACAGGATGAAGCATTCTACAGGGAAATGTGGCAGACAATTTCGTCCGGAAATACCTGGCAGGGTCGAATGGTAAACAAAATGAAAGACGGCGCTTTCTATACGGAAGACGTTACCATTTCTCCCATTATCGATACCACCGGTGAAATAACAGATTTCGTTGCGGTGAAACGTGATGTAACTGCTGAAATCGAAATGGAAAACCGGCTGGTGCAGGCACAGAAGATGGAAGCTATTGGTACTCTTGCGGCCGGGATCGCGCACGATTTCAACAACATCCTTTCGGCGATTATGGGTTTTACCGAAATCGTAGCTTCAGACATGCCGGAAGACTCGCCGAGGCGGGACGATCTTGAAGAAGTCCTGAACGCATGTAACCGTGCCAAATCGCTGGTAAAGCAGATACTCGTCTTCAGCCGTCAGGGCACGCAGGATCTCCAGCCATTACAGCTCGGGCGGGTATTCACGGACACCCTGAACATGATGCGCTCGTCACTACCGGCATCGATAGAAATCCGTCAAAAAATTGAGCCCGGCCTCCCGGCTGTTATTGCCGATCCCACGCAGGCTCATCAGATACTGCTGAATCTCTGCACGAATGCGGCACAGGCGTTGAAAAATGCACGCGGCGAAATCGAGATTGTGCTGGATAAGGTTTCAATCGAACCGGAACCCAAACACCAGGTAGGAGAATTGGAGCCGGGAAACTACGTCCGATTACGAGTTCATGATTCGGGAGATGGTGTCCCCGAAGAGATTCGCGAGCGAATTTTCGAACCCTATTTTACCACCAAGAACACTGGGGAGGGTACCGGGCTTGGGCTCTCGGTAGTTTACGGAATTGTCAAGAACTGCGGGGGCGAAATCCTGGTTGAGAGTGAACCGGGAGAAGGCACCACATTCTCCGTCTATTTTCCCGTGAGCGCAAAAGAAGCACCGGTGCACCATGAG
>CAZHXC010000404.1:0-3400 GCA_964536145.1 uncultured Spirochaetales bacterium
CATGAGAAGCGAGCTGGGGGTTCTCTGGTTCAAGGTGAGCCTCTCAGGAGTACCCAGCCACGTCCGTGATACTCAGGCCGGTGTCAACGCAATCGAAAAGTGTTTCCCCCTGATAGCCGCCTTGCGGGATCTCGAAGAGGAGATGAACGCAAGCCCCCATCCCGCCTATCGGGACGCCGCGCACCCCATCAACTTCAATGTGGGAATCATCAAGGGCGGTGACTGGCCCTCCACCGTCGCAGCGGCTGCGGAGTTTCACTGCAGGCTCTCCTACTTTCCCGGACAGACCTATGCGGAAACCCGCAAACGGATCACGGATGTCATCACGCAGGCAGCATCGGCGGACTCCTGGCTTTCTGAAAACCCACCGGAGGTGGAGTTCTACGGTCTGAGCGGAGAGGGGCATAGCATCGGCACGGACCCGCCGCTGTTCCGGACCCTGGCGGACTGCCACGGCGAGCTCACGGGCAATCAGATCGAAGCGACCCATACCACCGCCACCACGGATGTCCGGGCGTTCCATTTTTACGGCCGTTCCGATGGAACATGCTACGGTCCGGTGGCGGAGAACATTCACGCCGCGAACGAGCGGGTGCTTATTGACAGCGTTATCACTACCGCCAGGGTGTACGCCCTCTTTCTTGTGCGCTGGTGCGGTATCCGGGAATAGAGAAGTAGAACATCCCGATGGAAATACGCGAACGCGCCAATATTGCAAAGTAGCGATTTTGGATAGCTGACGATCGAAAGCAGTTGACATTACGAGACTGGAGATAGGATCATATCATATGCCTACGATATGCAGGTTCTATGGCATATTAATCCAGATGTATTTCGATGACCATAATCCTCCTCATTTCCATGCGATATAGGGTAGCTACAAAGCAGTGATTGGTATTCACGATTTAGCGATACTTGAGGGAGATTTGCCTCCCAAAGCCGTAGGCATGGTGATGGAGTGGACCAAGCAGCACAAGGATGAATTATTAAAAGATTGGGATCTTGCCAGAGCGAAACAGGCGTTGTTTCAGATAGATCCCCTTGAATAGGAGAGATGTCATGTATTTCGACGTAATAGAAGCGCAGTACGTGGATGGTTATAGGATAAAGCTTGATTTCGAGGATGGATCATCCGGTACCGTTGATTTGTCCGATTATCTCAAAGAAGATACGGTCTTTCGGGCTTTCCAGGATATTGGGTATTTTAGAGATTTCAGTGTCAGGTATGGAACCGTAATTTGGGGGGACGGTGAGGTTGATATTGCTCCCGAAACACTGTATTCCATGGCCACACGAAGACCGGTTCAATATCGCGCTCTGAAGAATCCCTGACGCGCGGACTGGTGAAAGAATCGACCTGAATCAACCATGGTATTTCGACCGTCTCATGAGAATAGCGCCGGTGATGCGGTCCTACATGGAATCGTTGGTTCGAGTGAACGAAATGCCTTCGCCGTCCGTGCTGGCGCGGCTACTGCTGTATGATACTATGATACTGTCGGCAACTGCATGTAAGTGCATTTTGGGCCGGGGTTCATTCATCGAAATTGGAGACGAATGGCCATTTGTTAGCTAACAGTCGAATGAAGAAAGAAGCGAAGAAGATACTCGAGTCCGTATTCGGGTACGATTCTTTCCGGGAAAACCAGGAAGATATCATCACCGCCATCATGTCCGGGAAGGATGTCTTCACCTCCATGCCCACCGGCGGCGGCAAGAGTCTCTGTTACCAGATTCCCGGAATGATGTTTGACGGACTCACTGTCGTTATCAGTCCTTTGATTGCCTTGATGAAGGACCAGGTTGATGATGCCATATCCAAGGGGATTCCGGCCGCTTTTCTCAACAGCACGCTGAAGAAAGAAGAGATATCCGAAATCTATTCCCGTCTCCACAGGAATGAAATCAAGCTGCTGTATCTGTCCCCTGAAAGACTGGCTGTCGAGGGGTACATAGACCGGCTACATGCGTTCAAGGTGGCATTCTTTGCCGTTGATGAAGCCCACTGTCTTTCCGAGTGGGGGCACGATTTCCGGCCGGATTATCTTTTTCTGTCTAAAATTCGGGACAACTTTCCAAATGTCCCCATGGGCGCCTTCACAGCGACCGCTACCAAGAAGGTCCAGGATGATATCATCCGCCTGCTCAAACTCAACATGCCTCTCATCGTTCGGGCTTCCTTTGATCGTAAAGAGCTCAATTACCAGGTAAGACCAAAAACAGAGGTGCTCTCTCAGATATCGGCGTTCGTCAAAAATCATCCGGATGAGGCGGGAATCGTCTACCGGATCAGCCGGAAAGACGTCGAAAAGACTGCATCCCATTTGAAGAAGCGTGGGATAAAGGCGCTCCATTATCATGCCGGATTGACCAAGGAAGAACGGACCAAAACCCAGGAACTGTTCAACAGAGATGAAATCGATGTGATAGTTGCGACAACGGCATTTGGAATGGGCATAAACAAGAATAATATCCGCTACGTCATTCACGGGGATCTTCCAAAAAGTATGGAAGGGTACTACCAGGAAACCGGTAGGGCCGGCCGCGATGGTATGGATTCCACGTGTGTTCTGTTCTTTGGTACAGGAGATATCGCCAGGCAGAATTACTTTATTGACCAGATTGAAGACCCTCGGGAACAGGTGAAATGCAAAGAAAACCTGAACAGTCTTGTCAAATTCTCTACCGTTCATGTCTGCCGGAGGAAGCAGATCCTCGCGCACTTCGGCGAAGCCCATAACGGAGAATGCGGCAACTGTGATGTCTGCAATAACGTAACCGGCAAGGTAGAGGCGACCGTTGACGCTCAGAAGATTCTTTCCGCCATTGCCAGAACCAATCAGGGGTTTGGAATCAATCATATTATCGATATCGTCCGGGGTGCGGATACCGACAAAATCCGTAGCAAAAATCACCACAATCTCAAGACATTTGGCGCGGGAAAAGACAAGAGTAAGAAGTGGTGGCGCGGAATCATCAATGAGTTGATCGGTCAGCAGGCCATTTTTCAGGATAGCGGCCGATACAATGTGCTCTGTATGACCGAATTAGGACGGAAGATCCTGTTCGGCAAAGAAGAGTTCTATATCAGCGAGACATCAGCCGCTGAAGAACCGGAGAGACTTGCCAGAACCGATCTGCTCGATCGAAGAGACTCGAAAGACAAAGCGCTCTTCAAGATGCTGAAAGAGAAACGGACGGAGATTGCCCGGGAAAACACCGTTCCTCCATATATCATTTTTTCTGATAAGACGCTGAAGGACATGTCACTGCTGAAGCCCAGAAATAATGATGAGTTTCTGCTTGTCTCCGGGGTCGGGGAGAAGAAGATGGAGGTGTATGGGCCTCAGTTTCTACCGCTGATTAACGAATATCTTGAAAAGAATTAGCCCGGTTATCG
>CAZHXC010000404.1:3410-3742 GCA_964536145.1 uncultured Spirochaetales bacterium
CAATACCGGCGGGGCGCGCGGGACGAAAGATCTTACAACTCCAACGCCAGCGCCACCCGCAACGCTTCGTTCAGTTCCCTGATTCGGGCCGCCGATAAGGTGCCGACATAATCCGTGAGTACGGACTTGGGCAAACTGACCAATTCGTCGCAGTGAATAGCGCTTTCGTGTTTTAGACCCTCATTGATACCGATATTCACCTGGGTTGCCAGCCCAGCACGTGTTGAATAGACCGGCGCACATATAACCGTGGTGAACTTTGAATCTATGACAACCTGCCTGCTCACGACAACGAACGTCCGTTGCCGCTTTGGGTCCCGGCGAGAGGGGTG
>CAZHXC010000405.1:0-3741 GCA_964536145.1 uncultured Spirochaetales bacterium
TACCGAAGGATGTAGTGTTTGTTATCGAGGCGCCCTTGACTCTCGCAAGATCAAGCTGAAGCTGTTTCATCAGATTGACGGCGGAGGAGATCCTGAGCTCGAGCACCTCGCTGTTATGAGAGAGCTCCTTCATCGAAGCAAGCTGCCTGTCTACCTCGAGTATCGATTTTTCGTACTCCTCCCGGAGCCGATCGCTCTCCACCTGCTCCATCCGGTTTTTCAGACGCACCCTGTCCTGCTGAAGCTCAACCCGCGGCAGTTGAGAGAGGAGGTTATCGATCTCCTGAGACTTGGCGGCGAGCTGTCTGACCTGCTGGAAATAGGTGTCCAGTAGCGGGCGCATATCGCTCGCAATAGCCGGATGGTCTTTTTCCATCTCATCTATCTGCCTGAGGATTTTCCTGTGGAGTACCGAAGCCTCCTGCACCACCGGGGACTCGCGCCCGTCTGCACCAAGACCGGCGGAATCATCTCTCGAAATACCCCCTGAGCCGATCCAGGATAAAATTTTCGCCTTCATTTTCCGCATTTTGGGACCGTACGCAGACCAGTGGAGCAAGAGCGCCGTGCCCATCGCGGCTGCGGGTATCAGCGCCCAGGGAAAACCTCCCCCGGTGATCCCATTGATCATGATGAGGTAAGCCGAAAATCCCGCCGAAGAGACAGCATGGGCGGCAAAGCCGGTGCGGGCCCTGTGCATTCGTCTCAGATACCGGGTTTCCTCTTCGGTCAGATCCGGAAGCGCGTCTACTTCGCGACGCTGCCTGTGCTTCTGAATAACTGAATTGAGATGATTGAGAAGCCCGATTGCCCATGCACCAAGCGGATAGAGAAACCACGGATGCCCCATCCCGGTCACCGCCCACACAACAAAGAAAAACAGATTGACGGCGGCAAAGGCGGTAAAATGGACACGGAAACCTGCAAACCCCTTTTCAATTCGCCTCAGTATCTTTCTTCTGTATCTGTGAAACGCCTCGAACCTCGACTTTCCCCGTTCCGGATACCTCCGGTGGAAGCCGGCCATGTGCCGCGGCCGGTGCGATCGGTGAGCCCGGGGAGGTTGGAACCGACCCGTGGCAAGATAGCCCTTATCGGCCAGCTTATCGAGTACCCTGTCGACATTACCGCCGCGGTCTCGTATGAGATCCTTTAGATAATCGACATCAATACGCTGACCGGCGCGTTTCACCTGATCGACCACAAACTCTTTCAGCTCCCGCCATTCGATAGGTTCATTTTTGAAATCGCGGTCATCACGATATCTCGACATCACTGTAGACGATATAGCAGAACCCGCCGGTAATCAAGCTTGAAGTTTCATCTGCACTCGGGCAGTATTACATGGTATATGGCAAAAGCCAAAACAGTTTTCATCTGCTCGGGTTGCGGCCACGAGGAACCAAAGTGGGCAGGGCGGTGCCCCGAATGCGGCGAGTGGAATACCTTTTCTGAAATCGTGAAGGATCAGGCGGCACGGCGTTCGGGCGGCGGGAATCGTTCCCGGGCCACCGCCTCGGTTCCGCTCGAATCCATCGCCTCTGATGAGGATGAACGGTTGAGCTCGCACATCGGGGAAGTTGATCGTGTGCTCGGCGGAGGATTGGTACGCGGCTCATCGGTTCTGATAGGCGGAGAACCGGGTATCGGCAAATCGACGCTCATGCTCCAGGTGGCCGCGGGCTATGCAGGCAGAGTACTCTATGTGAGCGGAGAAGAATCGGCGGTACAGCTCAAAACCAGGGCAGATCGTCTCGGCATCGGTAAAGAATCTATCGAAGTCCTCTGTGAAACCGATCTCGAAAGCATTATCCGCAGCTTTCAAACCCTCAAGCCGGTATTGGTAATCGTAGACTCTATTCAGACTCTCACCTCGCCGGACCTGGGAAATGTCCCCGGGACTCCAAATCAGATCAAGTACTGCTGTCATGAGATCGTGAGTTACTGCCGGGAACGGGGATGTCCCGTTTTTCTCGTTGCACACGTTACCAAAGAAGGATCGATCGCCGGGCCAAAGCTGATTGAGCATATGGTTGATACCGTACTCTACTTTGATCAGTCGGAATCGGAATTGAGGATTCTCAGAGCTTCAAAGAACCGCTTTGGCTCTGTGGATGAGGTGGGGCTGTTTACCATGACTGCAAAAGGCCTTCTGGAGGTAAAAAACCCGGCGTCACTCTTTCTTGTCCACAGGGAGAACCGCACGCCCCCTGGGATTATCGTCACACCGGTATACGAAGGCTCCCGGGTACTCATGATAGAAATACAGGCCCTTGTGGTTCCCGCCAAGGGCGCGGTGTCGAGGGTGTTTTCAGACAGGATCGATTCGAGCAGGGTATCCCGGGTGGCGGCAATCCTCGAGAAGCATCTCTCATTACGGTTCTCAGACCAGGATATTTACGTAAACGTGGCCGGCGGACTCAAAATCGGCGAGGTTGGAATAGAGCTTCCTCTCGCCCTTGCACTTTACTCGGCAAGAAGCTCAATTCCCGTTCCCATAGAGATCGCCTCCGCCGGAGAGCTGACGCTTGCCGGTGAAATTCGGCCCATTACGCACATGAACCGGCGGATCAGAACCGCCCGTGAGATGGGATATGAAAAGTTCATCGGGCCGCATTCGGCGGACGGCGAGCCGGAGCCGGATTGGCGTGTAGTCTCGGATATTGCTTCGGGCATTCAATTTGCTTTCGGAGGAGGGCAAAGTGGGAAACATGCAGAATGAATCCGGGATCATTGAGCGCAGCAATCGCGGGCCGGTTACCTTTGAGTGGCTGAAGAACGACCTCACGGCCATCGGGCTCGAGCCCGGCGTAACGGTCATTGTACACACCTCCATGAGCGCCCTTGGATGGATCTGCGGTGGAGCTCAAACCCTCATTTCGGTCCTCATGGAAATCGTCCGTCCCTACGGCAACATCGTCATGCCGGCACATTCCGGCAATCTATCAGACCCCTCAGGGTGGGAGAACCCGCCGGTTCCGGAGAGTTGGTGGGAGACTATCAGAGAAACGATGCCTGCCTTTGATCCGGTTATGACGCCCACCGCCGGAATTGGCCGGGTGGCGGAGCTGTTCAGGACATTGCCGGATGTTGTCAGGAGCAACCATCCGCAGGTTTCATTTGCGGTCTGGGGAGAGAATTGTATCGAGATTGCCAGAAACCATGAGCTCGATTACGGTCTGGGGGAAAACTCACCGCTTGCCCGTATCTACGAACGGGACGGCCGGGTGCTCCTCCTCGGCGCGGAGCATGAATCAAACACCTCCTTTCACTTGGCGGAAGTGCGCGCCCGGTATGCCGGGAAGAAACAGGTAACCTGCGGCTCCCCGGTTATGGTCGACGGCCACCGCCGCTGGAAGCAGTACGCAGATATCGACTACGATTCCGATGACTTTGGAAAACTGGGGAAGGACTTTGTCAGGGACAACAAGGACGACGTGCAGACCGGTCAGGTGGGTTACGCAAAGTGCGAGTATTTTTCCCAACGGCTCTGTGTAGATTACGCTGTCAGGTGGTTCGAACGGAAGCGTAGATGACAAGCGGCGATGGCGGCCCAATACGCGACGCTACGCGTGCGGTACCTCCTGCGGAGCACAAAAAAGGCGCGAGAGCAAACACCCATAAAGCGTTGTCCCGCGCCGTTAAAAACCGGTCTTAGAAAAGCTGAGTAGCTACGGTCAATCCGGCCATAACTACCGAGACCATCGTCATCAGCTTGATGAGGATGTTCAGCGAAGGCCA
>CAZHXC010000406.1:0-3735 GCA_964536145.1 uncultured Spirochaetales bacterium
GACGGCTGCTGTAACTCACATAGAGGCGGAAGCGGCGGTCGGCGGTCAGCATGATGCACGACTTTTCTATAGATAGCGCGCCGAATGCGTCCTTGCTTGCAGACCATATCCTTTCGAACTTCTGTCCGTCACGGCTCGCGGCAACCACCGTCTCTCCGCCGCGGCCGGCCCGTCCGAAATCCCGGAGCTGATTGCGCAACCGGTAGCTCAGGTAAAACTGTCCCGATTTTTTGTCGAAGAGGGCACTCGGGCCCCCGGCCCAGTACCCGTCCCCCTCACCGGGAGGCTCCGCTACAACAGTGCCGTCTGACGGATCGAATAGGGGAAGCGTGCCCACTTCCTTGCGGTGTGAGTGATCGAACATGGTTACCTCCGGGGCCATACTATCTTCTTCAGCTCATATGTGTCTATCTGACCGTGGATTTTCCGGTGTGCGGCGGTTGTGCGGGCGCCGGAGCTGCGGGTTACCGTCGCGCAAAATCCGGCGGGCCGGCCATTGCCGCGTCGTATTCGTCTTGAGTCATCCGGCCACGCTCGAGCATAATCCTGTACAACGCCGCCATGCGGCGAAATCCGTCATCGGTAATCGCCCCGTCCTGAAACTGCCGGTAGTAGGTTTTGGGGGAGGGGAGGATGCTCGCAAGCCATGTAGCCTCACCCGCGGTCAACTCTGACGGCGACTTATCGAAATAGTGTTTGGCTGCGTCTGACACGCCAAAGATGCCGGGCCCGAACTCCGCCAAGTTGAGATAGAGCTCGAGAATCCGGTCTTTTGACACCGGCACGTGATGTTCCATGAGATAGACCAGAAAAGCCTCCTGAATTTTCCGGGCAAAGATCCGCTTCTGATCGAGAAAGAGTATCTTTATGAGTTGCATGCTGATGGTGCTCGCGCCAAATCGAATCTCACCTGCCTCCACGTTGAGCGCGATTGCATCGGCAAAGGTAACAGGATTGATCCCGTCATAGAAAAAGAAATCACCGTCTTCCGCGGTGAGCACCGCGCGGATGATCCAGGGCGACATATCATCGACATACACGTACCGATAGCTCGAGTCTGTGTCCGCGGCTTTCGTAGAAGGCGGCGTACTCGAGCCGAAACTCGCGGAAACTTCCGCCGGCGGGCGAGACGTGGCAATCTCCCGGTCCTCCCGACGCATGTGTTCAATTTGAGCTTGCGTGTGCTCCGAGTGTTCGAGCATCCACTCCATGCTTGCAGGCTTGGCCGGCGGAATACGGACGGTACGTTGATAGCCAGGGCCGTCCTGAATCGTGTGGATAAAGCCATCGTTCATGCGGTACACATTGACAGCGGGGTCGATCTGGAGTACCGCAAACTGATCGAGTTGTACGCCGCTCGACCACTGCATCCGGGAGATCTCATCAATGGGTATCGAAAGATCGAGATCCCACGCGATGGTGCCACTCGCCTTCGTATTCGTCAGATTGCCGCTCACCGCTTCCGGGACGCTCCTGATGATCGACTGGACATCGGTTGTCGGAAGGTGGACGATGAGCCCGGCTACCGTGGGAACCCGTGGCGTGGGGCGGTCGGCAAGACCATACAACACGGGTTTGAACTCGAGGGCGAGGTCATTGACCAAGAGATCCCCGCCGGTTACGGCAAGCTTGTCGTTCGTTTCTATTGTTGCCGGTGCGTCGAAGGCCTTTGCGACCTGACCGGTAAAATTGTGCAATAACGGTTCCTGACTATAGGTTGCTTCAAAATCGTAGTGAACATTGAGAGGACCGATTGGCTCTTCGGCAATTGCGGGCACTACCACGCCGGCATCGGTCATTGTCATCGTCCCGGAGAAGTCAACCGGCGCACCTTCTTCAAATCGAAATGCGAAATCGAATAAGGCTGTCCCACCGGAAAACGGTGCCATCGAGAGATCGAGCGGCCCGGTTACCAGGTTTCCGGTCGCAGTCCGGTTAGAATAATCCAGTCTCAGGTTGCCGGCCAGCGAGCTCGTTGAAGATTCCGGCGTCACGGCAAGAATCGCCGAGCTGCGGGAGTCATGAATAAGGTCAGCGCTTTTGGCGTAGAGCGTTATTGAAGGCTGCTGCGGAACTCGCGCTTCCAGCTCCAGACCTTTTACAGAAACTCGCTTTGGCAGCAGCCCGCTTACAGCGATTTGCTCAACAGGGGCAAATCGCGCTGAAACGCCTTGGAAATTGCGCAGGTTTGAAGAGTCCGCGCCGGAAGCTCGTATCCACCGTATTGCTAAAGATTCGGGAGACGGAACCCTGATTCTCGATATGCGGCACTCGACTGACGAGATGTTCAGCCCGGGAAGCACCGCCCCGCTTTCGGTGGTTTTGCCTTCCGCCGGGACATCCCCACCGATCGCCACGCTACGGGCCACTATGCCGTACAGAGGCCAGTACCGCAGGCCGCCGATGCGTACCTCAATATCGGAACTCCCCATCGAACGCTCGAGACGTGCAGCTACGCCCGGGAGCACAAGCAGATTCACCATCACAATCGCCCCGGCAGCAAGGAGGAGTATTGCCGCCACGGCAACCGCAAGACGGCGGAGATTTTTCTTGTATCCCGGTTGGTGCTTTTGGTTGCTCATGTGCAAGAGACAACCTATCGGTATTCTGCCGATTTAGGCAAGCCTGTTTTCTCCAACCAGATGGTTCGGGCGTCCACTCTCGCGGAATTCATACAACCGTCTTACCGGCTCGTTTTTCTCTATAGAACTCAACAGTGCGTGCAAGAGCTTCATCCTCGGCGTATGGCGGCAAATAGCCAAAGTCCCGCTCCGCCGCCCTTGAGGTGAAGGTGTAGTTGGTACAGGTATAGATTGCGGCAAACCGGCTTACCTTTGGCGCGCGCTTCAGTACCGAGCGCACCGGAAGCGTGAATAACTCCACAGTAGCGCCCATCAGGTAGAAGACGAGAAACGGGATTCTCAGGTTTTTGCGGGGGATTGCATAGCCGGAAGCGGTGATGATCTTTTCAAAGAAGGCAAAGAAGTTGGCCGGATGGCCGTCGGTAATGAAATACGATTTGCCTCCGTGATTGCTACTCCCGCTCAAGAACGACGCGGCGGCCTGGATATGGGCAACCGCCACATTCCCGGCGTATACATGCCGGCTCATAGCGGACCCGTTGCCGATCCGGACATAGAATCCGGACTTCACCATCTCCAGCAACGGCGGCATATGATACGGGTCTCCTTCGCCGTAGATATCGGCGGGTCTGAGCGAGCAGGCGGCAAGACCGCCGGAATGCGCCTTGCTTACGATGAGCTCGGCCTCCATCTTACTCCTGCAGTAGGCGTTTGGGTGGCGTCGCGGATAGGGGAGGCTTTCATCTACATCGACGAGGCGCCGCCCGCCAAAGGTCGCATCGAGCGAGCTTGTCGCCACGAGCACCCGCACCGATTGTTTCCGGCACGCTTCCACCACGCTGCGGGTGCCCTCTACATTCACGCGAAGCACCTCTGATGGAGACTTGGTGCCCCAGTCGACAATGGCGGCGGTGTGGAAGACTATGTCGATGCCGGAGAGCGCCTGCCGCAGCGCATTTGAGTCTAGAATATCACCCTGTATGAAGTCTACATATGGTGCGGCATCTTCAGGCGGCGGAACCTGATCATAGACAACAATCCGTCCGGCTCGCAGGGGGGACGATGGTTCGCGCAGCTCTCTGATGATTCGAGATCCCAGGAAACCCGATCCGCCGGTAACACAGATGCTTACTCTTTGTTTCATGTCACGCTT
>CAZHXC010000407.1:0-3731 GCA_964536145.1 uncultured Spirochaetales bacterium
CCGGATAATCGTTCAAATGAACCGAGTCTCCACCTTGATCCGGTTTCAAATTCAAGTATATTTCTTCGGTGATGAACGGCACAAACGGCGCCGCTACATGCACGAGCTTCATAAGAACCGAATAGAGGGTCTGATACGCCTGCTGCTTATCCTTGTCGCTTTCTGACCGCCAAAAGCGGCGCCTTGAGCGTCTGATGTACCAGTTGTTGAGAATATCAATAAAGTTCTCGAGAGGTTGAATAGCGCGCTGGATATCGTAAGACTCCAGGTTAGCCGTCACATCCTCCACCAGCCGCTCGGTCTCCGAAAGTATCCATCTGTCAAGCGGGTTGTCCGGATTCTCGGGCGCCCCGGAAGGCTCGAGACCGTCGATATTGGCGTAGGTGACAAAGAAGCTGTATGCGTTCCACAACGGGATTAGAAAGCTTTTCAGAACGTCCCTCACGCCGTCGTTTGAGTATTTCAAGTCCTCGGCCCGTACTACCGCAGAGTTCATGAGAAACAGACGGAGCGCGTCGGCTCCAAACTCGGCGATGACCTCCGCGGGGTCGGTATAGTTCTTTGCAGATTTTGACATTTTCTTGCCGTCGGCGGTAAGGACGATGCCGTTTACTATCACCTGCTTGAACGCAGGACGGTCGAACAGCGCCGCGGCAAGGACGGTGAGTGTATAGAACCAACCTCTCGTCTGATCCAATCCTTCGGCTATGAAATCCGCCGGGAAGTTCGCCTCGAAGCGCTCCTTGTTCTCGAAAGGATAGTGGTTTTGCCCGTACGGCATTGCCCCGGATTCAAACCAGCAATCGAGAACCTCGGGGATACGCTTCATGGTACCGCCGCAGCTGCAGGGAAAAGTTATCTTGTCGATGAAGTGCTTATGAAGATCCTCAACGGATTGCCGCGCCCGCTCCTCGAGCTCCTCACGGGAGCCCAAACACACCGTTTCACTACACTCCTCGCACTTCCAGACAGGAATCGGGTTTCCCCAGTAGCGGTTTCTCGATATGGCCCAATCCCGGGCGTTTTCGATCCAGTTGCCAAACCGGCCTTCCTGCAGATGTTCAGGCACCCAGTAAATTCTCCTGTTGGCCTCGAGCATCCGGTCTTTGAACTTCTCGACGGCCACAAACCATGACGAAACTGCCCGATAGATGAGCGGAGACCCGCAGCGCCAACAGTGAGGGTAGCTGTGATGGTAGTTCTCCCTCCTAACGAGGCTGCCGTCCACCTTGAGCCTCTCCATGATTTGTCTGTCGGCGTCCTTGACAAACATGCCGGCGTAATCTGTAACCTCACCGGTAAACTTGCACTCGCCGTCAACCGGACAAACCGTAGGGATGCCCGTTCCGCGGAGGGTTGCATAGTCGTCTTCACCAAACCCCGGGGCGGTATGCACGATACCGGTTCCTTCTTCAGTAGTGACATAATCCGCCGTAAACACCTGGAAGGCACCGGTTTCATACAGATCGGCAAAATAGGGAAAAAGCGGCTCGTACCTCGAGCCCGCAAGATCCTTTCCGCTATACGCCTGTGCGATTTCGAGATTCCCGGTGTCTTTGTAATAGTGTTCGAGGGTTTCGCGTGCAAGGATGTAGCACTCCTCACCGTCAACCACCTTTACGTATTCGATATCCTCACCCACCGCCAACGCGAGGTTAGAAGGCAGCGTCCATGGGGTAGTGGTCCAGGCGAGAAAAAAGGTGTTCTCTTCATCCTTCAGTCTGAACTTCACCGTTATGGCGGGATCCTGAACCATTTCATATCCGCCTAAGTTCAGTTCGTGGTTAGACAGCACCGTTGAGCAACGTGGACAGTAAGGAAGAACATAATGCCCTTCATAGATGAGCTCTTTCTCCCACAGCTGTTTCACGACCCACCATATCGACTCCATATAGTCGGTTTCCATGGTTTTGTAATCGTTTTCAAAGTCGATCCAGCGGCCGAGCCGCGTGATGATGGTCTCCCACTCCTGTGTATACCTGAGGACGATTGATCGGCAGGATTCGTTGAACTTCTCAACACCGAACTCCTCTATCTCCTTCTTTCCGGAGATTCCGAGTTCCTTCTCCATCTCGTATTCAACCGGCAGGCCATGGCAATCCCAACCGAAGCGCCTTTCAACCTTCATTCCCTGCATGGTTTTAAACCGGGGAATAATATCTTTTATGATCCCGGGAACAAAGTTGCCGTAATGCGGCAAACCAGTGGCAAAGGGAGGACCATCGTAAAAAACGTATTCATCCTTCCCATCTCGCTGCGCGACGGATCGCACAAAGATATCGCGTTCGCGCCAAAACTCGAGGATCTTCTCCTCTACGTCTGGAAAACTCACTTTGGGATCAACGGGCGTGTACAATCTCTTCTCCTTTCCATATTTACGCGGACATTGGTACGGGGTAATTCAGGCCGTCCCGCGACGTTAATCCCGCTGAATCGAGGCTGTCTCTGTTGCTGTATATAGCACTCTACACGTCATCGTAGCCCTATATATTACAGGGTGTGCCACCACAGCATAGAGGTTGCGGGACAGCCTCAATTCTAAGGATATTGCACGGTAGGTCAACCGGCCTTTTCCGTCACCCGGTTGATGATGATCCGGGCTATCTCCTCAGGAGCCTTGTCTTCAGTACCTATTATCATATCAACAAACTGATAATCATCTATATCAATTCCATAGAGCTTGAGATACCGAGCGCGGTCCTTTTTGTCGCGTTCAAGCGTTTCCTCAAGAATTGTCTCAAAGTCTCCACGCTCCCGCTTTTGGATTCGCCGCGCGCGGGTGGCGGGGTCAGCTTCGAGATAGACTTTGAGGTCCGCATTATCGAGCAACCAGACCGCGAGCCTCGATCCGAGAACACAGGGATTTGCCTTTGCAAGCTCCACCTGTCTCTTGTCGACCATGTAGTCATAGCTGGTATCCTCCTCCGCTCTCCGGCACACTTCGGCAAAGCTCAATCCGAGTTCTTCCGCTACCGACTTGAATGTGTAGTTGATGAGAACAAGACCGAGCCTTTCCGCCACAATGGAGCTTACGGTTGAGTTTCCGCAGCCGCTCTTACCGGAAATGGCTATCCTTATATCATTCGACATTTCGGAGCTGTTCTCTGATTTTTTCGAGTGCATCTTTCGCTTCCACGACGCAGTGGTTCATTTCGTAGATCGTACTCTTCGAACCAACGGTGTTTATTTCTCTATTGAGTTCCTGACAGAGAAAATCGAGTTTTTTGCCGACTGGCTTGGCCTGCGCGGCGGTTTGCGCGAATGCCTCGAGATGACCGGTTAAGCGGCTTAACTCTTCATCGATATTAAATTTTACCAATAATACGGCAGTCTCAGCAAGTATCCGGTCTTCATCAATTCTGTTGCCGAGCACCGTCTCAAAACGGGTACGGATGTTTTCCGTTATGTTCGCCTCGAGCTCTTTTGATCTCTCGCTGATGATATTCACACTGCTCGAAAAATCGGATAGATGCGAGAGGATCTGCTTTGCGGTGATTTCCCCTTCACGCATGCGTGAGGTATCAAAGTCGCTGTAGGTCCTATCAAGGAGCGGAACGAGAGTTTTCCACGCCTCCTCCGGATCGATTTCCCGCTGTGTCTGTACCAGTTCTTCCATGGTGAGAAGATGGGAGAGGCTGACATGGTCATCTATATGCGCCACCTCCGCGATCGTATGTAAGGTTTCAACAAAGCCTGCAATCGCCTCCCGGTCCACATTAAATGAGAGCTCG
>CAZHXC010000408.1:0-3727 GCA_964536145.1 uncultured Spirochaetales bacterium
ACTAACTCCTGCATAGGGATTTATCTGCCTACCGTCCGGAGAAGTTCGGGTTAGCCGTCGGTAACGATTTGGAAACCGGCAATCTTACCTTCAACGGGAATGTCCCGGAGGGCGCGATGGTCCAGATGGCCTACGCTACGCGAGACGACGTGATAGCATCTACCTCATATTCCATCCATCAATCAATCAAAGGTTATCCCGGCTCGGAACCTCTCGTTGCACTATGTTTTTCGTGCTGTAACCGCAAGCAGGTGCTTGGTTCGAGAGTCAACGAAGAATCCCTCACTATCCAGAAAAGCTACCCAAGCTTGCCGATCGCCGGATTCTATACCTACGGGGAAATTGCACCCCTGGAACGAAACAGGCCAACCAGATTTCACAATAACACCTTCGTCAACTTGGTAATGGGTTTACAGTAAGGAGGGAGTGATGTTCAAAGTTGCCGTGGCGCATAGTATCGAGCTCGATTCCGCCGATGCCGTCGCGGACGTCCTTGCGCAGTGCCGCGAACAATTAAGAGAGATGAAGCCCCAGGCGGGCATACTGTTTGCCGGGATCGACCATGATTTTGAGCTTATTTTGCAAGAGATTTGCGCGGCGTATCCGGAGATAGAGCTCATCGGCTGTACTACCGACGGCGAACTATCTTCAGTCCATGGCTATACCGATGACTCGATAACTTTGATGGCGTTCGTCTCTGACAAACTGTCTTTCAAAGCCGGGATAGCTGATAAGGTTTCCCGGGATACGGTCGATACCGTGAAAAAGGCCGTCGACTCGACGGTGTCACAACTACAAAGCAAACCAACGATTTGCATCATTACTCCGAGCGGATTGACCGCGAGTGCCGACATCATGCTCGAAGGCCTCAAGCTGAGCCTGGGAGAAACCTTTCCGGTGTTTGGCGGACTGGCGGGCGACCAATGGCACTTTGACTGCACGTATCAGTTTTATAATAATAGCCTATTTACAGATGCCCTTCCGTATCTGTTCATATCGGGACCGTTGTTGTACTCGTCCGCCGTAGAGACAGGATGGACTCCGATTGGACGCAGGGAGAGAGTAACCAAATCCGATAATAGAGTTGTGTACCAAATTGCCAACGATACGGCGCTCCAATTCTACAATCACTATCTTGGCGGTGATATCTGGATGGGAGAAGCGGGCGCCATTTCAGAGTATCCTCTGGCAATTCTCGAGGGTTACGGAAACAGCTTCTACCTGCGTGCATCAATTGCTTTAGACCCGGGAAGCAGCAGCATAACGTTTGTCGGCAATGTGCCTGAAGATTCGATGGTGCAAATAGCACATTCAACCAGAGACAAAATCGTGGAAGCCGCGGACCTTGCCATCCGCAGATCGGTCAAAGGATATCCAGGCAAAGAGCCACTGGCGGCGCTTTGCTTTTCATGCTGCGCGAGAAAACAAGTGCTGGGAACGAGAGTTGTAGAAGAATACGAGGCGATCAAGAAAAGCTTTCCGGATCTGCCGGTAGCGGGATTTTACGGTTACGGCGAGTTTGCGCCGCTCGAGCTACACAGGCCGCCGAGATTCCACAATGAGACGTTCATTATTCTGGTAATGGGTTTGAGATAAATGTCTGATCCTGATGAAATCCGGAATCTGAAAAAAGAAAACCGAAAGTTGCAGCACCTACTCGGCCGGATGGAGCGGAGCAGAAAGCTCCTCGAGGCGCGGTGGGACAGGAACGCGAACCTCTTTCAAATACTTCATGAAGAAATCGAAAAGGCGAATGAGGAGCTGAAAAGAGCCCGGGAGGTGGCGGAGGCGGCAACCCGGGCAAAGAGTGATTTTCTTGCGAGCATGAGCCATGAGTTACGTACGCCGATGAACTCGGTCATCGGGTTCTCGGAAATGATACTCGACGGCATCTACGGCGAGGTGCCGCCGGAGATACGCGAGGTAGTAGAAGAAATCAGGAACAGCGGCGACCATCTGCTTGGTCTGATAAACGATGTGCTCGACATTTCGAAAATAGAGGCCGGACGGATGGAGCTGCGGCTCACCGAGAACGCCGTGAGCGACTGTGTCGAAACCGTTGTGGCACGTATGAGGTCGTTAGCACAGGAGAAAGGCCTCGAACTACGCACGGAAACCGAAGACGGGCTGCCGGTCGGAATCTTTGATCTGCAGCGAATCACCCAGGTTCTGCAGAATCTCGTCGGCAACGCCATCAAATTCACAAAGCAGGGGAAGGTGGAAATCGGCGTACAGAAAGAAGACGGTAACTTCGTTATTCGCGTATCGGATACCGGTGTCGGCATACCGGAGGACGATCTCGAGAGCATCTTCAGCGAGTTCGAGCAGGTCGACAGCTCGGTGACCCGTGAAACCCAGGGCTCGGGTCTTGGCCTTGCTATCTCCAAGCGGATTGTGGAAATGCACGGCGGCCGGATCTCGGTAGAATCCGAAGTCGGAGCAGGGTCGACGTTTCGTTTTACTCTGCCATTATAGGAAGCTATATGAACCGTAAAGCACAAATACTGGTTGTGGACGACAATCCGCATAATATCCGGATGCTGAGCGACAGGCTGAAAAGCACCGGTTTCGAAGTGATAGAGGCCGTCAACGGTCAAACTGCAATCGAGATGGCGGAGACACATGAGCCCGATCTGGTCCTCCTGGACATTCTGATGCCGGTCATGGACGGCTATGAGGTTCTCGAACATCTCAAGGCGGATGATGAAATGCGGTATATACCGGTTATTGTGATTTCAGCCGTCGATCAGCTTGAGTCGGTTGTCCGCTGTATAGAAGCAGGGGCTGAAGATTACCTGACAAAGCCCTTCAATACGGTGCTCCTCAACGCCAGGGTCAACGCATGCCTGAATAAAAAACGGTTCCATGACAAGGAACAGGCGTATCAACGGGAAATTGAAGCGGCGAACGAACAGCTGGAAAAACGTGTTGTCGAGCGGACCGCCGAGCTCAACGACGCGCTTGCGGAGGTAAAGGCGCTCAAGGACCGCCTCGAGGAGGAAAATGTATATCTTCAGCAGGAGATAAAGCTCGAGCATAATTTTGACGAGATCATCAGTCAAAGCAAGAGTTTTGCGACGGTGCTGCGCTCCGTAGAGCAGGTCGCCGGCACCAACGCGACGGTACTCATCCTTGGTGAAACCGGCACCGGCAAAGAGCTTCTCGCCCGGGCGATTCACGATATCGGCGGCAGACAGGACAGGCCGCTTGTCAAAGTGAACTGCGCGTCGTTGCCGGCTGCGCTCATCGAAAGCGAACTTTTCGGCCACGAAAAAGGATCATTCACCGGGGCCAACGAACGAAGGCTCGGCCGTTTTGAGCTCGCCGACGGCGGAACGATATTTCTGGATGAAGTCACCGAGCTTCCCCTGGAGCTGCAGGCAAAGCTGTTGCGGGTGCTTCAAGAGGGAGAGTTTGAGCGTCTTGGCGGCACAAACACCATAAAGGTGAACGTTCGTGTTATCGCGGCTACGAACCGGAATCTGGATAAAGAAACCTCGGAAGGCCGATTCCGGGAGGACCTTTACTACCGTTTGAACGTCTTCCCGATTTCCTGCCCGCCGCTCCGTGAGCGGAAAGAAGACATCGAGCTCCTCGTCAACCATTTCGTGAAGAAATACGGGGCAAAGATAGGGAAAACCATAGAAACCGTATCCGGTGACGCGATGCTGAAAGTAAAGCATCCACCTGCAAAGCAGGTGGCTTTGTAAATCACGGCCTCTAAAAG
>CAZHXC010000409.1:0-3726 GCA_964536145.1 uncultured Spirochaetales bacterium
GTAGTTGTCGAGAAGACCTATGTCTGCCTGTGAAGCTTTGCGCAACCGGACAGCCGCTGTTCTTGCCTTTGGCTCCGTTGTGCCGGTGTCACCCGCTTGCGCCGGTTCCGTGTTTTCGCCGGCCGCCTGTTCTGCGGCAGCCTTTTCTGCACCCGCCGGCCCTCCGTTCGCGGCCCCCTGCTTCGCACTCGCCCCGGTGACTTTGTCGATATGTCTGAACTCCAGATTGACGTTTGTCTCGAGGGGCACCGCATACTCATACCCGAACTGCCTGTAAAACCACGGGATACCCTGTATGTGGCTGAACACATACTTCTCGTTCGCGAGAATCGTGTTGAACCGGGAAACGAGTGCACGGATCAGGCCTTTGCGCCTGAATCCCTCTCTGGTGCCGACAATTCCCATTTCCCCCCAGGAGAGCTCAATCCCGGCGTACCTGATGGTCCATGGAATCAAGCAGAGAGTTGATACGATATCTCCGGATCTTTCTTCGATAACGGCAAGCCACTGAATCAGGTCTGTATGCGGATGGTTCAACGCGAGCATCCGGGTCATCTCTCCGACCCCTGAATCGTGAATACCGGTACTGCATGCGGCAAGCCGTTCTATCTCATCGGCATGCTCGATACGTCTGATCACGTAGCCCGACGGCAGCACGCTATCCATCGTTGTCATTCCGCCTCATTTCTTCTCTCTCGAACCGCGGGATCCGCCATTTCTTGATTTGCCGCCGCCTCCGTTGGCGGCGCCCTTTGACTTCCCCGGCCCTGTCTTTGTGGAAGACTCGAACTTTGCGGACTTAAGCTCTTTTGTGGTGAGCCTCACACCGCCGGCTCTTACGCTCTTCACAAGATAGTCATCAACCGGGAATCTCTCCTCTAAGATTTTCAGTCGCGGTCTGGGTTTATAGGTAAGGACGGCGTTCACCCCCGTCTTTGTGGTCAGCTTGAGAACCGACGCGTCTTTGGGCACGAGTGAATACATCTTCTCGAGGATGAACTGCTCAATCCGGCATCGTTTCAGGTAGGTGTAGCCGGTCTGCTTTTCTTTGTAGATGAGTGAAATAATCGTATTGGCGAGTTTTTCCTTATCGGCAAGCCCGCAGGCGAGCATTCCCCTTCCTACGAAGAGTTTCTCCGGCGCGTCGATAACCGAGTATTCGCCGGTACTCCTTATGACGAGCACCCGGTCATAGTCGGATACCGGGAACAGCACCTTGCCGTCCTTCACGTTGTATCCGAGATATCCGGTATTCCCGTTGTATCTGAGCTCATAGTTCCTCTGCGCAACTTCACGTACATCAACCCTGTCGAAGGAGACGAGCTCCGATCTCCGAGTGTGGCTCTTCTTCTTGTCCTTTATCACACCCTCAATAAAGCCGATTGCGTACTCGGTGAGGTGCTTCAGATGGTAGCCGATAGCTTTCAGCCTCCCACGGATCTCTTCCATTTCCTTCTGGGCTTTTTGGATGTCGTAGAGCGAAATCCTCCGAATCGGTATCTTCAGCAGCCGTTCGACATCCTCGAGGGTGACCTCCCGCTTTATCTGACTCTTGAACGGAACGAATCCATCGATAACCGCCTGCGTCACCTTCTCCTGGGTCTCCTGTTCTTCGATGTCCTTGTAGATGCGTTCCTCCACAAAGATACGTTCCAAGGTTCTCGCATGTAATCTGTCTCTCAAATGGCCACGCTCGAGCTCGAGCTCTTTTTTGAGAATATCAACGAGCCGTTTGGCATGGTATTCAATAACTTCAGTGACGGTCATGATCGCCGGCGTCACACCATGTATCAGCAGCAGATTGGTGGAAATTGACTGTTCACATTCGGTGAAGGCAAAAAGCGCATCAACAGTGTCCTGGGCGTAGACGCCGCGGGCGAGCTTTATCTCGATCTCTACTTCTTCACTCGTATAGTCGTTTATCTCGGCTACCTTGATCTTTCCCCTGCGTGCCGCCGCCTCTATCGAGGTTATCAGGCTTTCGGTTGTCGAACCAAAAGGAATCTCCCGGATGACTATCCGCTTTTCATCCTTTGTGTCGAGCTTTGCCCGTACCCGCACCTTTCCCCGTCCGTCCTCGTAATCGGTGGCGTCTATCAGTCCGCCGGTCGGGAAATCGGGATAGAGAGCGTACTCTTCTCCGAGAAGCGCCGAGCGCACCGCCTCGAGCACCTCCACCAAATTGTGTGGCAGTATTCTGGTTGACATCCCGACGGCGATCCCTTCGGCGCCCTGCACGAGCACAACGGGAAGCTTTGCAGGGAAGGTCACCGGCTCTTTGTTGCGGCCGTCATATGAATCGATATATTCGGTAAGCTCGGGATTGTAGAGAACCTGCCTCGCGAAGGGCAAAATCCGGCACTCGATATACCTGGCGGCGGAGGGCTCATCCCCGGTGTACTGGTTGCCGAAATTGCCCTGCTTTTCTATAAAGAGATCCTTGTTTGCAAGCACCACCAGCGCCGAATAGATCGACGCATCCCCGTGGGGATGATACTTCATACAGTGTCCCACGACGTTCGCTACTTTGTGAAACTTTCCGTCATCCATCTCGAGAAGCGAGTGGATGATACGCCGCTGCACCGGTTTGAAACCGTCGTCGATGTGGGGTATCGCACGGTCTTTTATGACATAAGAGGCGTACTCGAGAAAGTTTTCGTTAAACAACGTATTTGCATATGCCATTATATGAGGTTCTCCATGATATAATCGCGACGCTCAGGGGTGTTTTTTCCCATGTAGAAGTTGAGGGTCTCCTGTATGCCCTTGATAGATTTCACACTAACCCGGACGGCACGCATCTGGTCTCCGATGAATTGCCCGAACTCGCTCGGTGATATTTCGCCCAAGCCTTTGAAGCGGGTCACCTCGGCGTTGGAGATCTCGGAGAGTGCTTCATTCCGTTCGCGGGGGGAATAACAGTACCTGGTCTGGTTCTTGTTCCGTACGCGGAAAAGCGGGGTTTCCAAAATGTATACCCGTCCCGCCACCACGAGCTCTTCAAAGTAGTTCAGGAAAAAAGTGAGGAGCAGATTCCGGATGTGAAATCCGTCATGGTCAGCGTCGGTCGCGAGTATTATTTTGGCGTACCGTAGATCATCGACATCGTTCTCTATCCCCAGCGCCATCATCATGTTGAACAGCTCTTCGTTCTTGTAGAGCGCGGTGCGATTCTTTCCGAATACGTTCAGCGGTTTACCTCTCAGGGAGTAGATCGCCTGGGTATGAGGATCTCTCGCGGAAACGATTGAACCGGTAGCAGACTGTCCCTCGGTGACAAATATCATCGTCTCATCGCCCTTGTTGCCGTTGTTCAGATGATACTTGCAGTCTTTCAAGTTGGGGATTTTGAGGGCGATTTTCTTTGCAGCTTCCCGTGCTTCTTTCTTTACAACGTTGAGCTCTTTTCTGAGCTTCTCGTTACTTTCGATTTTTTTCTCGAGCTTGTCGGCGACGGTCTTGTCCCTGTGGAGCCGGTCGACAACCGCCTCACGCACGGTGTTAACCACCCAACTGCGAATCTCGGTGTTCCCGAGCTTGTTTTTTGTCTGGCTTTCAAACACCGGGTTAGTGAGCTTGACGGCGATTGCACCGGTAAGGCCCTCTCTCACGTCCACACCCGAATATGATTTCTTGTAGAACTCGTTTACCCCTTTGAGAATACCTTCGCGAAACGCGCTCTGATGCGTCCCGCCGTCGGAGGTGTACTGGCCCTTCACAAACGAA
>CAZHXC010000410.1:0-3726 GCA_964536145.1 uncultured Spirochaetales bacterium
GGGAGAGCTCCCTTGGTTGTCCGCCACCGGCAAGCTGATGCCTGAAATTGGCCAATTCCTCCCGATAAGCGGCCAGGTAACGCTCCACCGCGGCACTCGCCAATGCCACGGTCCATTTCTCTCTGCTGATAACCGTTGAACCGGTTTGTAGCAGCTGTTCCACAAAGCGGGTGGAAACCCCGCCCTTGTGAATCTCAGCCTGTCTCAGCAATTCGCGCAGGAAGGCCAGGTTGGTGGTTCCTCCTTTCAGAAGAATCCGGGTTTCCGACAGGGCGCGTTCCATTCTGGCAAAGGCAATAGAGCGGTCCGGGCCAAAAGTAATAATCTTGGCTACCATCGAGTCAAAGCGTGATGGGACACGGTTGCCCTCCTCCACTCCGGAATCAATCCGGACGCCGGGGCCTGCGGGAACCTGAAAACACAAAACCTCACCGGGAGCGGGCGAAAAATCCCGTTCCGGGTCTTCGGCGTTGAGGCGTACTTCCATCGCTGCCGCCTGACGCCGCGGCGTTTCATCCGGCAACCGCTCGCCCAGCGCAACCCTGATCTGCATCTGCACCAGGTCGACCCCGTATGCCTGTTCGGTAATTGGGTGCTCCACCTGGAGCCGGGCGTTCACCTCCATGAAGGTATACTTACCTGTCTCGAGGTCGTAGAGAAACTCCACTGTACCCGCGCCTTCGTATCCTGCAGTCTTGATCAGTCGTGACGCGGAGGTCTCGATATCCGCCAACAACGCCGCATCCAGCCCCGGCGGCGGAGTCTCCTCTATGATCTTTTGATTACGCCGTTGCACCGAACAGTCGCGGACTCCAAAGGTGAGCACATTGCCGTGCCGGTCGGCCACCGCCTGAACCTCCAGATGGCGAGCGCGCGTTACCAGCCGCTCAATAAAAAGCCGGTCCCCCCCGGTAGCCCAGATAGCTTCATCTCGCGCGGAGCGGTACTGTGCCTCCAGCTCTTGCGGTTTCCTCACCGCTCTGATACCACGTCCTCCGCCGCCTCCGGCCGCCTTGATCATGCACGGGAACCCTATCCCTCTGGCGACTGTTTCCGCCTCCCGCAGGCTGCTCACGGGCTTCTTGCTCCAGGGCAACACCGGTACTCCTGCCTGTTCTGCAAGCTCTTTGGCGGATACTTTGTCTCCGAGACGCTCCATGGACTGCCAGGACGGCCCAAGGAAGGCCATACCTCGTTCTTCGATAAGGCGAACGAAGACGGAATCTTCAGAAAGAAATCCCCATCCGGCCCAGACTGCCTGGCAACCCGCTTCCGTGAGGGCTGAAGCCATCCGCTCTCTGTCCAGATATGCTTCTGTCTCACCTGAGCCCGGCGCATCCTTGAGCAGAACCGAAAGATCGGCCTGACGAACAAAGGGAGCGTGCTCTTCCTCGGCGAGATAGAATGCCACGGGGGAAATGCGAGTGCCGTGCAGCGCATTGTGATCACGCACCGCACGGATAAATCGCAGGGCGGCTTCGCCGCGGTTTACAATACCTATCCGTGCAGTAGGGCTGAGTGGAATGGGAGACAAATCGGACCTCCTCAGGTCAGAAATTAAGGTTTCCGCGATAGCGGAGAGTGTGCTTTGCCGGAGCAGCGGTTCGCGGCTTTGGGCAGCTAAAAATATAAGAAGAAACGGACTCTCCCGTCCAAGAATCCGCTTTATGCCTCCACGCCGCGAATATCGGTCCCCAAAAAAAAACCGGCACGTATCTAACCCCACAAATGCAGAGTGAATACATATGCCGGCTTACCGAACGACCAGGTCTATTGAACTTTTCGATCGGTCTTCCGATGCCCCCGTCGAGATCGCGCAGACCGTAGCATCGGCACCCGGAATAGTCAAGCCACGGCGCAGCCAGGACAGCAATTCCAAATGTGGCGCATGAAGAACGCTTGAAAGTGCGGGCACGACGCCCACGGTTACCGTGGCGCCGGGATTTCTCTTGCGTCCCCTTTTATTCTCTATATAATCGACCTATAGTACTCCGAATCCTGTTGATTTGAAGCGATCGCATAAGCGGCTTTCGCACTGAACATCTGACACTATCGATACATGAGGAGATCCGACATGAAAATCACCGATCTGAAATTCGAGAGATTGACCGGCACATTCCAGCCTCCCTGGCCGCTCTTTGAGGAACGGCTTGTCCGGCCCACGGATGTCTACCAGGAGCACAAGTCCGAGGGCTTGAAGGAAAACGACCGGTACCACTATCTTCCCAACGGCGAGGTCGAGGTAAAAGGCGTATTCCTCACCATCCATACCGATGAAGGCATCGCCGGTGTCGCCGGACCCGCCGGTGAGGACGAAGCGTTCTTCACAGACAGGCACCTGAAAGGCCTGCTCATCGGTGAAGATCCGCTTGCAACCGAGCGCATTTGGGACAAGATGTACCGCCATCTCATACACGGCAGAAAAGGCCATCCCATGTTCGCAGTGAGTGTTGTGGATTGCGCGCTCTGGGACATACGGGGAAAGGCAGCGAACCTTCCGCTCTACAGACTTCTCGGTGGCCCGACGAGGAAGAGTTTTCCGGCGTACGCAAGCGCGCTTGGGTTTCCCATTGATCCGGAAAAGGCGGCGGCACGGGCAAAAAGCTTTGTAGAGGACGGCTACACCGCCACAAAATGGTTTGTCCGATACGGGCCTTCAGACGGCGAGAACGGAGCCCGAAAGACCGTAGAGATGGTGCGCGCGATCAGAGAGGCGGTCGGCCCTGAAGTCGATATCATGCTCGATGCCTGGAACAGTTGGGATGTCCGCTACACCCTGGACATGGCGAACAGGCTTGCCGAATACAGGCCGCGATGGCTCGAGGAGGTGGTAAAACCCGATGATATCCCGGGTTACGCGCGCATCAGGGCTGCTTCTCCCGTACCGATATCCGGTGGAGAACACGAATACACGCGTTGGGGCGCAAGGGACTATTTCACGGCGGGAGCGGTGGATGTGTATCAGGCGGATACCTTCTGGGCAGGTGGGGTCAGCGAGATGATGAAGATTTTCGCCCTCTCCTCCGCCTTTGATATACCGACCATCCCACACGGCCATTCGGTCCCGGTAAACGCGCATCTTACCGCAGCGCAATCTCCGGCGTCGGCGCCGTATATCGAATACCTTCTCCAGTGGAACGAAATCATGCAATTCTTCCTCAAGTATCCCGTGCGACCGGTGGACGGCTATGTCACCGTAAGCGATATTCCGGGTATCGGGCTCGAAATCGACGAATCGAAGGTTGCCAAACGAGAGGAGCTCAAGTGGGAGTAGGACGGCAAGAACCGGAAGATAGCCGGCGCCCAAGCGCCGTATTTGCACCGCCGGTAAGCGTCAAAAAAAGCAGCAAAACTCGCGGATGAAGTACTCGCGAAAATGACGCTGGAAGAGGAAGAGAAACGACGGGATATCTACGACATACACTACAACGAAGGCGTGTTGATCGGCTATCGCTGGTATGACACAAAGAAAGAAGATCGCACCGCTCTTCCCTTTTGGGCACGGACTCTCCTACTCAGATTTCGAGTATTCCAATCTTGCGGTAGACAAGCGGGAGTTTGCCGCCGGTGACACCGTGGTCGTTTCCTTTGACGTGAGAAATGCGCCGGCCCCACCCGGCCGAGGCATAAACCTCTCGATTATACGCCGTACAGCCGTGCAGCGTTGTCGTGCAGAATCATGCGGGCGGTACCTTCAGCATCCTCTGTGGTCATCAGATCGAGACG
>CAZHXC010000411.1:0-3718 GCA_964536145.1 uncultured Spirochaetales bacterium
GCTGCGTGCGCATTCCTCCCATTCCGCTGGAAAAGGAGATTCCAATACGCTCGGGTTTTCCGTCAATATCGAGACCCGATTGGCCGATCGCCTGTTTGACCGCCGCAGCCGCGTAGTGAACGAAGGGATCCATCCGTTTTGCGGTTTTCGACATTTCGCTTGAGAAATGATCGGCATAGTTGAAGTCTTTCACCTCTCCCGCAATATCGACCTGGAGCGCCGAAGCGTCAAAACCCCTGATTTTGGCGATTCCGCTTCTCCCGTTGGAAGCCTTCTCCCAGGTCTCGCCCACACTGTTGCCGAGGGGATTTACCGTCCCCGTCCCGGTTATCACTATCCGTTTACCGTTCATCACTATCCTCGCTAATACGTTTTCGGCACTACAACCGGCCCGTAGAACCTATGCCGCCGGCAGTCGGAGCATACTAATAGATCAACCCGCGCAAATCAAGGGTGGCTCACCGGACGCCGCTTCATTCCGGCAACGCTTTGCCACCAATCCTTGACATTTCTCCCAAAAACCTGTCAATAAAAGCAAACTAAGCTCAAGGATATAGTATGGCAAGACGAAAGGATATCTCAAAGGTGCTCATTATCGGCTCCGGCCCCATCATTATCGGTCAGGCATGCGAGTTTGACTACTCCGGCACGCAGGCATGCAAGGCGCTCAGATCACTGGGATATGAGATCGTGCTTGTCAACTCGAATCCGGCCACGATCATGACCGATCCCGGCATGGCTGATGCCACCTACATCGAACCGCTCAATGCCGAATCGATTGCTAGAATCATCGAGAAGGAGCGCCCCGACGCGCTCCTACCAAACCTTGGCGGGCAAACCGGTCTCAACCTCTCATCGGAATTGTCAAAAAATGGAGTTCTCGACAAATACGGTGTGAAAATAATTGGAGTGGAGGTTGATGCGATAGAGCGCGGCGAGGACCGGACCGTGTTCAAGGAGCTGATGGATTCACTTGGTATCGAGATGCCGAAGAACAGGGCGGTGTACACGGTAGAAGACGCCGAGGAGGTGGCTTCGGAGCTCGGCTACCCGGTGGTAGTGAGACCGGCGTATACCATGGGCGGGACCGGCGGAGGACTCGTCTATAATAGAGAAGAACTGCAAACCATAGCGAGCCGCGGTCTTGCTGCGAGCATTGTCGGTCAGGTGCTGATTGAAGAATCGGTACTCGGCTGGGAGGAGCTCGAGCTCGAGGTGGTCCGGGACGCAAAGAATCAGATGATCACCGTCTGCTTTATCGAGAATGTAGACGCAATGGGGGTTCACACGGGTGACTCCTACTGCACCGCACCGATGCTCACCATTTCTGCCGATCTGCAAAAGCGGCTGCAGGAGTATTCCTACGCTATAGTAGAAGCGATCAGAGTAATCGGCGGCACGAATATACAATTTGCCCATGATCCGAGAAGCGGCCGCGTTGTGGTAATCGAGATCAATCCCCGGACATCGCGTTCTTCCGCGCTCGCTTCAAAGGCAACCGGCTTCCCGATCGCTCTCATTTCGTCAAAACTTGCGGCCGGTCTGACCCTTGACGAGATTCCCTACTGGAGGAGAGGAACCCTCGAGAAGTACGAGCCCTGGGGTGACTATGTTGTCGTCAAGTTCGCCAGGTGGGCCTTTGAAAAGTTCAGAGGGGCGCAGGACAAGCTGGGGACCCAGATGCGCGCAGTAGGCGAAGTGATGGCCATCGGAAAGCACTATAAGGAAGCGTTTCAGAAAGCCATTCGCTCGCTTGAAAATAACCGATACGGTCTCGGATTCGCTAAGAACTATCACGAATTGCCGCTCGATGAGCTCATGCATCTGTTGATAGAGCCTACAAGCGAACGTCAATTCATCATGTATGAGGCGATCCGGAAAGGCGCCGATATTGAAGAGCTTCACCGGCTGACCCACATAAAACTGTGGTTCATCGAGCAGATGACCGAACTCGTTGAGCTCGAGGAGGAGATCCTCGCTCACAAGGGCACCGGTCTCCCGGACGAGCTCCTTATCCGCGCCAAAAAGGACGGTTTCTCAGATAAATATCTCTCACAGATTCTCGATATTTCCGAACGGGAGATACGCGGGCGCCGAATCGCCCTGGGCGCGGTGCAAACCTGGCAGGCGGTGCCGGTGAGCGGCGTAGAAAACGCCGCGTATTATTACTCGACCTACAGCGGTGGTGACGATATAGGGGTCAGCGACAGACCCAAGGTGATGATCTTGGGCGGCGGACCCAACCGGATAGGCCAGGGAATTGAGTTCGACTACTGCTGCGTTCACACCGCCTTTGCGCTCCGCGAGCTCGGTTATGAAACGATCATGGTAAACTGTAACCCGGAAACCGTTTCGACCGACTACGACACATCGGACAAGCTCTATTTCGAGCCGCTCACGGCAGAGGATGTCTTGAGCATCTACAACAAAGAAAAACCGGAAGGCGTTATCGTACAATTCGGTGGTCAGACACCGCTCAACATCGCCGCCGAGCTCGAGGCGGAGGGAGTGAAGATACTCGGCACCTCTCCGCAGACAATCGATCTTGCCGAGGACCGCGAACGTTTTGGCGAGGTCATGAGGCGCCTTGGTATTCCGATGCCCGCTGCCGGGATGGCAAGCACCATGGAGGAGGCCCTCGAGGCGGCATCGGTAATCGGCTATCCGCTTATTGTCAGACCTTCCTACGTCCTCGGCGGCAGGGGGATGGAGATTGTACACGAGGAACAATCGCTCGAATCTTACGTTGAAGGCGCCGTGGGGGTATCTCCACAACGGCCGATCCTGATCGACAAGTTTCTCGAGAACGCAACCGAGGTTGAAACCGATGCAATATCAGACGGCAGCGACGTCTTCATCCCCGCTGTGATGCAGCATATCGAATACGCAGGCGTACATTCGGGCGACTCGGCCTGTGTCCTTCCACCGGTCACCGTTTCCGATGAGCATCTTGCCACAATCGAGGATTACACCACCCGTATAGCAAAGGAGCTCAATGTTGTGGGCCTGATGAACATGCAGTACGCAATTGCGGATGGAACGGTGTATGTCCTGGAGGCAAATCCGCGGGCGTCGAGAACCGTCCCGCTCGTCTCCAAGGTGTGCAACGTGCAGATGGCGAATATCGCCACCCGCCTGATGCAGGGGGAAAAGCTGGCAAACCTCAACCTGCAGCGCCGGAAAATCGGTCACTTCGGCGTCAAGGAGGCGGTCTTTCCATTCAATATGATGCCTGAGGTTGATCCTCTGTTGGGTCCGGAGATGCGGTCAACCGGGGAGGTCCTCGGACTGGCCACACACCCCGGGCTCGCTTTCTTCAAAGCGCAGGAAGCCGCCAATCAGGCCCTCCCGCTGGAAGGGGTGGTCCTCATCAGTGTCGCCGGGAGAGACCGGAAAGGGCTGTACGAGGTGGCCAAAGAGTTCGAAAGGCTCAGCTTCAAGATAGTGGCTACCGGGGGAACGCAAGCTTACCTCGCTGAGAAGGGCATACAATCAGAAACGATTAACAAACTACACGAAGGACGGCCCAATATTCTGGACCTGATAAAGAACCGCGAGCTGAATCTGATCATAAACACGCCGGCGGGTGCCGAAAGCGAATATGATGACTCTTACATCAGAAAGAACGCCATACGGTACCGGATCCCGTATATAACGACGCTTGCAGCGGCCCTATCGGCGGCCGATGGAATCTCCGAGCGGAGAAACGGGCCGGCGG
>CAZHXC010000412.1:0-3716 GCA_964536145.1 uncultured Spirochaetales bacterium
CAACCGACAATCGAAGAGATACCCGGAATGATGGTAAGCACCGAATACTTTGAAGCCTGGAATCTTCGAGTGAGGGAGGGCAGTCTTTTTACGGAGCAAGAAGCCGCGCGGTATGAGCCGGTGATGGTACTCGGATCAGAGCTCGCGGATACCCTGTTCGAGGATGGAATATCCCTTGGACGTGAGGTGATGATCATGCGAAGCCTCTACGAAATCATCGGTATACTCGAACCTACGGGAACCTCGGCGGACGAATCAGCTTTTATCCCGGCCCAACCCATCGAGATTGATGGAATTCCTCAGTTTGCGAGGCAATTCGTGGGGCTCAACACAACCCTTCATTTCTCAGTGTATGATCCGAGCCGTCTTGACGAGGCCCGGTCTCAGCTCAGCGAATGGTTTTCGCAAAAGTACGGCGAGGGGAGGGTGGTAATCACTATTCCCCGGGTTGAGGTTGAAGCGGCCCAGGACAGGACCGCCCGGCTTGTTTCGATCATACTCTTTCTTGCTGTTGCAGGACTGCTCATCGCATCGGTAAACGTGTCCAATATTCTCCTTGGAAGGGCGATGCGGAAGCGCAAGAACGTCGGCATCCTCAAAGCCCTCGGCGCGTCCATCCGGGACGTTTTCGGGCTGTTCTTCATAGAGGCGCTTATCCTTGGTGTTTCCGGCGCCGTGGTAGGCGCGGGGTTGTCCGTACTCATATCAAGATTGATGGTGTCGGCAATTCCCGGAGGCGCGGTCTTTTCTCTCATGTTGCTTCTGGGAATTTTTGCTGCCTGGACGATTACCACGGCTTTGACGGTGATACCGGCGCTCCAGGCTTCCCGTATACCCGCGGCGGATGCCCTGAGATACGAATAGGAGGAGTAGTGCTATGTTACGAACAATTCAGTCGGCCTTTTCAAGCATGGCCAGATCGCCGCTCAAATCGATACTGACCCTGGCTACCGTTGGAATCGGCGTTGGGGTGTTGATATTCGCTCTGGGGATGAGCTCGACGTTCAACCGGTTGATGGAGGAGCAGCTTTCCACAGAAGGCATCGTGGTCAACTATGCAAACGCCGCGTATACCTCTGATGGCGAGCTCGAATCGGTGCGTCCATCACAGGCGGACGAGCACATTCTTGATATCATTTCCAAGGAAGTCTCAGGGGTTGCCGCAATTACACCGGTAACGGGCATCGGATTTAGCGATTTTGTCGCCGACGAGACAAGATACCGCGTCCGGAGTATTCGCGGAGCGAACGAACAGTACTTCACCGTCGTCAATCTCCAGATAATCAGTGGTTCTTTTTTTTCCAAGGAAGACGTGGATGAAGGTAATAGAAACGCGGTCATTACCAAAGAGCTTGCTGAAATCATGTTCGGTTCCGCTGAAGAGGCGATCGGACAGCTGATGAAGCCCCCTTCGCTGGAGTTGCCGGAAAACCTCAAGAACAACCAGAATGCCGCCAGACGAATGAGAGCGTTCAGTGATCCCTATGAGGTTGTAGGCGTATATCAAGATCCTACCGACCTTCAGCGCAAATCCTACGGCATCGGTGATATGATCGTTCCGTATACCTCTTCCTTTGGCGGTATGATGAACCCGGCTCAGGCTTCCGGGCTCGTGTCCGGGCGGGGCGCAATGCTTGTCAAAGGAGTTTCTTTTGAGACGGTGGAAGCGCAGCTACGGGAGGTTCTTACGCGGAATTACGGAGATGATTTCATCCTCGAGGTATGGGAGGGAAGCCCTTCAGGCTCGAGCGAATACCTGAGCGAACTGCGGAGTACCGTGGATACCTTTTCTCTTGTGGTGAATCTGCTCGGGTTTATTCTCCTTGCCACCGCTTCTATCGGTATTTTGAGCATTATGCTCGTTGAAGCGTTGGGAAGATCAAGGGAGATTGCTCTCGAACGGGCCCTGGGCGCCTCCCGGCGGATGATCCTGTCCGAGTTTTTTATCAGATCATTGACCGTCAGCCTTATCAGTGTCGCCATCGGCATCGGGCTCGCGTTCGTACTCTCCGGTCCGTTGACCGACCTCATTCTCCCGATTTTTTCAGGTATTGATGCAGCCACCGTGGGAGGCGTGATAGGAGTGCAACCGGTGCTTATCGGCGCAGTTTCTGCGATTGTTATCGGCGGCGCCTTTGGCGTGTTACCGGTTTTCTCGGTTCTCAATGCAGGTATCGCCGATGCGATACGGGAGGGATAATATGTTTTTCTTTCCCGACCGCGCCGGCCATCGGTGGTTTGTTCCGGCGGCAGTCCTGATCCTGCTCGTTATCGGCAATACCGCTTTTTCGCAAAACGTGCTTACCGTCTCCGACATCACCGCATACGCTCTCGAGAACAGCCGTGAAATTCGGAAAGCCCGGGAGGAGGTGAGAGAAGCGGGGGAGACAATTTCAGAGGTGTTCACACTCAACAAGAGCAGTCTCTCGGTTTCCAGCGGTTACAACTACGTTCCCGCGGCCGGTCCGACGGATTCGGAACAGCCGGCGCAACAGCAAACCCAGAGCCCGGTAGAGCATACGGTGAGTGTGGACGCCGGCGTTACCATTCCAATTGTGCCGGAATTGAGCGTTTCCGCGGGATTGTCCAACACTTTTCTCGACGACAAGGACAACGTTACAGCGAACATCCGTCTCAACTACAGCCCCTTCGGCGACCCTTCAACCGAATGGCAGGAGTGGGAGACGCTCAGGAAAGCCCAGATCAAGCTCGCCAACCTGCAGCAGACGGTGCCGATGAACGCGGAGACGGCGGCGCTCAATCTTGCCAAGGGCCGGCTGGAGCTCCAGGCTGCCGAGCGTGCTATGGAGCTTGCAGACAGGGAGTATGAGATTTCAAAAAAACGGTACGATCTCGAGGACATCACGTATGCGGAACTCGAGGAATTCCGGGCGGACGCGGGTACGTCGCGGCAGGCTTACTACAACTCGCTGAAATCACTGCTCAGTCTCAAGAAAAGCCTCTACCAGATCGTTGGCCCGAATCTTGGTGACATCGAAGTGAGTGCGCTTTCCACGGACGACGTGCTGCTTCTTGTGCGGGAGCGGGAAACCAACCTCGAGGCTGCCGGCGCGTACGCAGCCGCAACGGTCGCCCTGCTGAACCTTGCGGTAGAGACCGAAGCGCTCAAGCGCCGGTTGAAGGCGACTCCCGTTTTCCGGCCCTCTCTCTCGCTGACCGGAACTATGAACTTCAACAGCTTTCGCACGGGCGCGGGGGTTTCGCTCACCCTTTCGCCGGATCAGTTCCAACATGAAGAACGGAATGAACTATCGGAGGCGATAGCGGATAAGGAGGCGGATCTCGTTCTTGAGCAGGCGAATGTCACCCTCGAGGTCCGGATGGCCGAACAGAGTATTTCGGTTGCGAGAGAAGCTCTGGATATAAGCATAAAGGACTATACTAATGCGGAGATCCAGAACCGGGAGAGCCAACTGTTGCACGAACGGGGTGAGCGCACCGATCTCGAGCTCGAGCGGAGCAATCTCTCGCTCTTCTCGGCTTCCATCAGGGTTTTTTCTTCAGCCGTGGACCTGTATGCGAATCTGGGAGATCTGCTCAGGCTGTATCTCCTCGACTGAGGGGGTTTCGCCTCCTTTCGGCCGGGCAGGCGGGGTCTGCTCCGAGTCCGGTCATTCGCCCGGCGGCGGCAGCCGGTCCGGCTTCCTCTCCACGGGCAGTGTTTTCAGCATCAACAGGTGGATGGAGACGCCGAC
>CAZHXC010000413.1:0-3702 GCA_964536145.1 uncultured Spirochaetales bacterium
GGACCGATGCGTTTTCTCGGCGCGCGTTGCGCCTGGCGATTTCGATTGCGGATTTGGCGGAATCTATGCCGGTAACCTCAAAGCCTCGCCCGGCAAGCCAGATCGCGCTCTTCCCGGTACCACAACCGATGTCCAGCACACGCTTGCCCGGAATCGGTATGTTCTCCAGAACCCAATCGAGGTGTCTGTCGTATTCACCCGGGTCCCAGGATACCCGGCCGGACCTGTACGCTGCTTCCCACCAACTCATAGTATAAAATTGTGGTTGTCCCACAACCTCGGAACGTCAGACTTGACCACTTCACAACCCTACATGTAGCGTTGCTTAAAACGCCGTAGCGCTATATGTAGCGGCGGGACAACCACGATTTCGGGGGATTATGGTTGCGGGACAGCCTCAATTGCCGCCAGCCATCCAGACATGGGGCGCAACCCGGAAAGGTGAAATCCAAAGTTCCCACGGTGCTTTGGAGATACCATGGTCCAGCTCTAGCATCGAATCAGCGAACACTGTCAAGGATATAACCGGCAAGGAGGTCTGCGACCATCGAAGCGCCGCTATCGTTTAGATGAAGAAAATCGGTATGGAGGGTAACCTCTTATTACTTCACTATCCAGGCATTATTGCCGGAAAACGCCGGCAATCGCCTTCACTATAAGCTCCCGCGCCTCTCGGTATTCGGCGGCGCCGTTCACCACAAATCCGTGATCGCTGTGTAAGAACTTGCGTATCCGCACCTCGACACCTGCATCGATCAGCATCCGTGCGTAGTTTTCTCCCTCATAACGCAGGCAATCTTTGCCCGGGATGATGATCAGCGCGGGCGGAAGGTTTGCGAGCATCTCCGGTGAAGCACAAACCGGTGAGACAAGAGGGTTGGCGTAATCTGTCTCATCTTCTATGTAGAGAGTGTTGAACATTCGCATTCTGTCCGCCGGTAGGATACTTTCCTCATCTATTTTGTCCTCCGGATCAGTAACCGCGTCAAGAAACGGATAATCGAGGATCTGTAACTGTATGTTGAAATCATCCGTCCGGTTTGCCATCAACGAAATGGCGGCCGTGAAGTTGCCGCCCGCGCTGTGACCACCGACAACGACACGGTCGGTATCGATCTTCAACTGCACTGCGTTGTCGAAAGCCCACTTCACCACATCATAGCACTCGTGGAGACCCGACGGGAAAGGGTGCTCGGGCGCCAATCTATAGTCGATATCAATAACTTTACAGTCAAGTGTCTCTGTGAGAAACGCACTGAATAACGTATCCCGTCTCTCATACCCCCTTACAAATCCGCCGCCGTGTATGTTGATATAGAGCGGGTACAGGTCCTTTTTGGCTCTTGGCTCCAAGGCTATCACCCGGGACGCGCCTTCCCGTGTCGGGATTGATTCCTCACGCCAATCCACCCGGTCAAGATACGCTTCCATTTCAGGAGTGAGCTGAGGCGGAATAGCTGTCGCGCTTCGAATCTGCTCTGCAATGCTCAGTTTTTCTTCTTGTGTGAGTGCCACGTTGTTCCTCCAGTTTAGGATGAGGCATTGTATCATCTTTTTCAGATTTATTGGTCAAGCGCCACGGTAAGCACCCGCACCTCGCGAGTCCCTGCGGCAAGCAAAACCGAGGCGCAGGCGTCTGCGGTTGCGCCGGTTGTGAACACATCATCTATGAGCAGCACTTTCTCCGGGACTGCCTTTCGCTTTTTTATGTGGATATTGCCTGCGAGATTTGCGAGCCTGCCCCGATAGTCGAGGGTTTTCTGTGCCGATGATCCGGTTCTTTTCAACAGGAACGCTGTCTCGAATCCATAACGCTTTTTGAGCACTCCGCAGGTCACCTCCATGTGATCCCAGCCTCTCGCCCGTTTCCGGGATTTTCTAAACGGGACCGGCACAACGGTAAAATCTCCGTACCTCCTGCGGATTACGCCGGCCATTTCTGAGGCGAAAAAGGAAGCGAGTGACCTGCAATTGTTTGACTTGAACTGATGAATGAGCTCTCGGACTTTGCCTTCATACAAAAAGAGCGAAAAATTGGACACAAATGCATATTCCCGCTCTCTGCAGCGGGTGCAGACGTTTTTCTCCGAGACGAGCCCGGTGCTGCATATGGAGCACCGGGCTGTGTCTCTTTCCGGCAACTGGGCGATACACGCCCCGCAGAGCGGATAGTCCCATTCTCTATCGCAGGTGAGGAGGTCTCCGCAGAGGGCGCATCGTTCACAGAGAAGAAGATCGATACAATGAGAAACCAACATACCGTATAGAACGGAGAGGGACTGTTTTCGATTCACCAGGACGGCGGATACTCGCCGGGGGACCGACGGGGTGTGAGGCTTTCCGCCGGGTCTTCCGACGGGTTACTTGCGCAATTGAGAGTTCCACTTGAATACGAGAGAGAGGGCCTCGAGCGGTGTGAGCTTATTGGGATCGAGCGAGGCCATCTCCCCGGCAAGCAGGTCCTCTTCCGGAAAGAGGGCGCTCTGTTCAGCAGTCTCCCGGCCGGTCGCGCTGATACCGCCGGCCGCGGCCGTTTTTTGCGCCGGTAGGTCGGGAAGCTGTTTCCCGCGGCTCAAAATTTCTGCAAGAATGGCGCCTGCTCTCTCTATCACCTCCGGTGGGATTCCCGCCAGCTTTGCAACGTGGATACCGTAGGAGTGATCGGCGGACCCGGGTTTCAGCTTTTTGAGAAAGACCACATCCCCTGCGTTTTCCAGCACGTCTAAAGCAAAGTTTTGCTTCTTCTCGTGTTCAATAAGGGTGAGCTCGTGAAAATGCGTGGCAAAGAGCACCTTTACCCGGCGGGCGAGCAGAAATTCGGTCACCGCCCAGGCGATCGCCAGCCCGTCATTGGTGCTAGTGCCACGCCCAACCTCATCCATGATGACAAGGCTCCTCTCGGTGGCGGTGTGGAGGATGTGGGCGGTTTCGGTCATCTCCACGAGAAAGGTTGACTCTCCGCGTGCCAGGTTGTCGGAGGCCCCTACCCGGCAGAAAATCCGGTCCACCATCCCTATTTCAGCCTCTCTTGCCGGCACGAAGGAGCCTACCTGCGCGAGCAGTGTTATGAGCGCTACCTGTCTGAGATAGGTGGATTTGCCCGCCATGTTGGGCCCTGTGATGAGGGCGAATGAGACCTCTCCGGTGTCTATGTCTGTGCTGTTTGGGACAAAATCACCGGCTGGGAGATAGGCTTCCACCACCGGATGTCTCCCGTCTTCGATGCGAAGGCGCCCGGAGTCATTCAGTCCAGGTTTTGTGTAACCGTGCACCGTCGCGGCCTGGGCGAAGGAACAGAGACAATCGAGTGTCGCAATCCAGCCCGCGAGCTCCAGCAGTTGGGGAACGTTCTCCCGCACTTTTTGCCGCACTTCAAGAAAAAGCTCCTTTTCCAGATCGACAATCTCTTCGGTTGCGCTGTTCAGCTGCGTTTCGAGCTCGACGAGTCTGTCGGTTGTATATCGTTCGGAACCCACGAGGGATTGCCGGCGGATAAAGTGGTCCGGCACCGAAGAGACGTTGCTCTTTGTCACCTCGATGTAGTACCCGATGATCTTGTTGAACCGGATGCGGAGATTCTGTATCCCTGATTTCTCCTTCTCCTCCTTCAGATAGGAGTCGAGTATTTCCTGGCGGTTCTGCTTTCTGCCGCGCAACTCATCGAGCTCTTCTGAATATCCGGGCTTAATCAGATTTCCTTCC
>CAZHXC010000414.1:0-3696 GCA_964536145.1 uncultured Spirochaetales bacterium
GACGAGCCTTGAGTCGGTATCTCGATTGGAGTGGAAGTAGTGAAGAAAACGAATCTATTGGAGAAATTGCGGGTCAAACGCAACCGGGCTATGCAGGGCGGCGGTACGAGACGCATCGAAGCTCAGCACGAAAAGGGAAAAATGACGGCACGGGAACGAATCAAAGCGCTCGTTGACCCCGGAAGTTTTGAAGAGTTCGATGCCTTCGTGATTCACCGGTGCCATGATTTTGGCATGGATGAAAAGCACTACTTTGGTGACGGCGTGGTTACCGGAAGTGCGACCATCGAGGGCAGAGTTATTTATCTGTTTGCACAAGACTTCACGGTAAACGGCGGATCACTTTCAAAAACTCACGCTGAGAAAATTTGCAAGGTCATGGACATGGCGATGAAGGCGGGAGCCCCCTTTATCGGACTGAACGACTCAGGTGGCGCACGCGTACAGGAAGGGGTTGATGCACTCGCCGGCTTTGGCGAGATTTTTTTGCGGAATGTGATGGCGTCAGGCGTTATCCCGCAGATATCGGCAATATTGGGTCCGTGTGCCGGTGGCGCGGTGTACTCTCCCGCGATAACGGACTTCGTGCTCATGAATCGACAGAACAGCTACATGTTTGTCACCGGTCCCAAAGTCGTGAAGACCGTGTTGAACGAAGAGGTTACAACCGATGGTCTCGGGGGCGCCGAGGTCCACGCGGCACGCAGCGGTGTGGCTCAGTTTCTTACAGATAACGAGGAAGAGATGCTCCTGCTTATCAGGAAGATTATCAGCTTTGTTCCGCAGAATAATATGGAAGATCCCCCCAACGTAACACCGCGGGACACCATAGAACGAAGGGTGGAAGCTCTCAACACCCTTATCCCGGAGGACGCGAGCAAGAGCTATGACGTGCTCGATGTTATCGAAAACGTCGTGGATGAGGGGGAGTTCCTCGAGGTTGCCAGGAATTACGCCCAGAACATCATTGTCGGATTTGCCAGAATGAACGGACATTCGATTGGCATAGTGGCCAATCAGCCCAAGGTCATGGCCGGGGTGTTGGATATCAACGCCAGCACCAAGGGCGCCCGTTTTATCAGATTCTGTGATTCCTTCAATATTCCGCTGGTCTTCTTTGAAGATGTCCCCGGATTTCTTCCCGGCGTAAACCAGGAGCACAACGGTATTATCCGCCACGGCGCCAAGCTCCTGTACGCCGTGGCCGAAGCGACCGTACCAAAAATAACGATTATCCTCAGGAAGGCCTACGGCGGAGCATACATCGTCATGAACAGCAGGCACCTACGAGCGGATGTGGTGTACGCATGGCCGACGGCGGAGATTGCGGTGCTTGGCGGCAGAGGCGCAGTTGAAGTCGTTTACGGCAGGGAAGCTCGTAACGCGGAGGATCCTGAAAAGTTCCTCGCTGAGAAAGAGGAAGAGTACGATGACAGGTTTTCCAATCCATACAGGGCGGCGGAAAAAGGTTATATCGAAGACATCATTGAACCCGCGTCAACAAGATTCAGAATAATCCGCGCCCTGGAAATGCTGTGGACAAAGAGGGATTCGAATCCGCCGCGTAAGCATGGCAATATTCCACTCTAAGCGAGGGGGAAGCTATGAAAAAGCTCATCACCTTGATGCTGATTTTTGTCACTTTTATCTCGTTCGCCCAGGATGCTGAGAAGAGTCTCGAATCCCGCACCCTGCGGGAACTGTCGGAAGACACGAGCTATCCAATCAAAAAACTCAGCAGCAAACTCGGCCTCAACATCGATGAATCACAGTACGATAAACCGCTCAGTCGGTTTGGCATTACCGTTGAGCGGGTAAATCAGGCCATAGCCGATTACGAAGAGGGGAAGAATCAGTTTATCTGGAATATCGTGGCTACAGGGATGATCATCGTCTTTATCGCTCTGATCGCAACCGGCTCAGTCGTAGCTCTTCTCGAATACTTCCACCGGCTGAGTACCCGGAAAGGCAAACGTAAGGGCCAACAGAAACTAGAAGCCGAACCGGAAACACCGCCGGTACCTGTAAGGAGACGGCGTCGTTATGCCGAACCTGTCAAGAGAAGCGGCGAGGACGAGCAGCCGGACTGGCACACCATCGTTGCTATCGCCACCGCCATCCGGCTACACGAATCATCCATCGAAGAGGCGAACAGGATTCTCGCGACATGGACGAAGGCATCTGTGAGTGCGTGGAAAACAAGCCGCACGATGCCCAATCGAAGATTCTTAAACAGTAGGTGGGGGAAGTAATGACAATCTACAAAATGACCATAAACGGCGAGAGCTACAACGCGCGCATTGTCGAATACAGCGAGAACAGGGTTGTGGTAAATCTAAACGACGTTGACTGGGTAGTCGAAATCGAGCATGAGGAAAGCACCCACGCGCCCCGGCTGGTCCGAGCTCCGCAGAGGGAAGCGAATGTCATCTCGGTGCCGCAGAAAGCTACGTTTGCGGTGGCCGGCGCCGTGGCAGCGCCGCTGCCAGGCGTTGTCAAGTCGATCCTTGTCAAGGAAGGAGATACCGTAAAGGAAGGCGACGCGCTTCTCGTCCTCGAGGCCATGAAGATGGATTCCGAAATAGACGCAGGATCAAGCGGCACTGTGAAAAAGATACACGTGAGCGAAGGCGCCGCGGTGCAGGAAGGCGAGATCCTCATAGAAATCGGACAGTAAGATGCAAGATCTACTTCACTTTTTCAATACAACTGCGATTTCCGATATGCAGATACAGTCGATCATCATGATCGTTATCGGTCTCATATTCGTGAGTCTCGGAATTGTCAAGAACTATGAACCGCTTCTTCTGGTTCCAATCGGGTTTGGGATTGTACTGGGCAACATCTCTCAAAGCTTGGGAGTGTATGACGAAGGCTCGGTCATGAACTACATCTACTTTGGCGTAAGAAGCGGTGTATTTCCTCCGCTCATCTTCCTCGGCATCGGCGCTATGACCGATTTTTCCACGCTCATCGCCAATCCCAAGTTGATCCTTCTGGGAGCGGCCGCGCAATTCGGCATATTCGCCACATTCATCGGCGCGAACCTACTCGGTTTCACGATCCTGGAAGCCGGGGCAATCGGTATCATTGGTGGCGCCGACATCGATCTTCCTCTCATCGAGGCTCGCGGAGCATCTCGTTGGTCCGATTGCTATTGCGGCGTACTCTTACATGGCGCTGGTACCCATCATACAACCGCCTATCATCAGGCTCTTCACGTCGAAGAATGAGCGGCTGATACACATGAAACCGCCGCGGGTAATCTCAAAATCGACAAAGATACTCTTTCCGGTGATCGGTTTCATCGTTACAGTGCTTATCGCGCCGGGCGCCAAAATCCTCCTCGGCATGCTGTTCTTTGGGAACATCCTCAAAGAGAGCGGCGTAACCGACAGGTTGGCAAACTCGGCGAGAAACTCGTTGATCGACATCGTAACGATTCTTCTGGGAGTCGCGGTTGGCGCGAGCACCCAGGCCGCCTACTTTCTCAAACCTGAATCTCTGCTGATCTTTGGGCTCGGGGCGTTTGCCTTTGGTATCGCAACCGCGACGGGTGTTCTCTTTGCAAAGCTGATGAACCTCTTTCTCAAGGAGAAGATCAACCCGATGATTGGAGCGGCGGGTGTGTCGGCGGTACCGGATAGCGCGCGGGTGGTTCACCACCTTGGCCAGGTGTACGACAAGAAGAACTAC
>CAZHXC010000415.1:0-3685 GCA_964536145.1 uncultured Spirochaetales bacterium
TAGGCACCTGTGTATCCCTATCTATTATGTCGGAAAGATTTGGCTACTTATAAACAGTGACTCGAATCCTGGGTTTAGTAGTATCCCAAATTCTCCGATGATGTACTATAAGTATCCTCAACGCATCAAGGGCATCAAGTATGTGGGGAAAACGGTTATTATCTGCGATTGTTCTCATTTTTAGTGCGTCTTTACTCATTGGACAGGAAGAGATCGAGCTCAGAGACAGAATCGAGATGGCAAACATCAAGACCGCTCGCGCACCTGTGATGCGCAACAGGTCTATCCTGTTTACCTACGAGCAAGAGGCATACGCCCGGTACGTCGGTATCGCCTTCGAGTTTGAAGAGTATCAGCGCATACACCCGTTCCTGAGAAACCAACACGATGTCTTTGTATTGTTGTTCGATCCGCCGGAGGATTCGAGAGAATTGACCTACAGGATAGTCGTGGACGGTTTGTGGATGCCCGATCCACACAATCCAAACACGGTGCGTGATCACAAAGGAAACCGGCTCTCACAGTTCACCTACAAGCTACCCGCACGAAGGGTAATCGAAAGCCCGGTGATCTCGGCTGATGGTACCGTCGAGTTCAATGTCCGGTACTCCGCAGGAAAACGCGTCTATCTGACAGGTGATTTTACAAATTGGGAACCGTTCATGATCAAAATGAACGAAACGACGCCCGGGTTGTACACCATAAGCCGCCGGTTCCCGCCGGGAGACTACTCCTACTGTTTTATTGCCGGCGGTGCGAGAATGACGGACCCCCTCAATCCTTTCTTCTACGCAGACTCGCATGGCTATCTCGCCTCCAGGCTCACCGTTCGGTAGTAGTGCCCGCTGTCAGTACATCCGTCAGCACGTCGTGACCGGTGACGGTATCCGTGACGGATTCTATCTGAACATCGCCTTTTTCACCGTCTACTGTGAATGACCTGCCTTCCCAAAACAGATCAAGGAAGCGTCCGGTAAGGCACACCGTCATTCCGCCGGAGACACCGGTGTCCGCAATACGCTCGGGCAATGCTCGCCTGAATCTCGCCGCCTCCTGCCCGTTAAATGCCGCACCGTTGGCTTTGATATCGATCCAGTAGTCACCATCTCCAAGTATTGTATTCCATGACTCGAAGAACGTATCCCTGCAGATAGTTACGCCGATATCAAGCCCATCAAGCTCCCAAAGCTGTGCTTCTGCCAAAACACCGGGTTCGAGACCAACGATATCGCGCTCGAAATCGGTGAGATATACCTTTGGCTGGTGGTAGATCCTGTTGCCTTCTTCATCGTAGACAACGCACAGGTTAAACAAATCCCCTTCCCGCTCTGCAAAATAGGTACCACTGATCAGGGCAACACGATACTTTCTTGCCAGTCCGCCCCAGATCCTGTCCATCTCATCTTCCACCCTCCCGGAGGCGTTGAGAAACAGCTGCCGTATGTTTCTTACCGAGGTCTTTCTCCGTATCTTCGTCAGCGCTTCGTCAATCGAAGTAGCGCTTTGTATCTGTTGCGCGTATGGAGTGAGTGCCAGAAATACGGAAGCATACTCGGGAAACACCACGAGGTCCGGACGCTCTTTTCCGTTTAAAACTGCACGCCTGATTTCTTTCTCCAGCGCAATGGCAAAGGACGCCGGGCTCTCGTAGATCTCTTCTTGAATGTGGAATTGAACTCCAACTATACGTACATCGGATTGAGCATACAGAAGGGTGTGAGAAGCGGATAGTAATAGAAAGAAAAGCAAAAACCTCCGCAAACTCAACCGCCGATTTCTTCCTTGAAAAACTTCACATCGAGAAACTGAGAAAAGAAGGTTCCTGCATCCTCGAGGAGCTTCTCTTCATCACCGTCATCTATTCGTATTCTCTTTTCATCTGTTTCAAGGTAGAGCCGCTGAACCTCGGACCGCGGTTCGAAGAGATTGCCGAATACCCCCGAACGCATGCCCCGGGAATCATGAAAGAGCACCGCCTTCTGCATCACCACGGCTTCAATTCTATCGAGCGGAGTAAGGAGATCACGTTTTAAGGTCAGGCCAAACAGAAGGGTCACCCTCTCAACACTGTTTTCGTTTCTGTCAAAACTCGTGATCTGAGACCAGCCGGACGCGCCGAGTAGCGCAAGGAGTACGATTGCGTAACCAATGGTCCTGAAAAGCTCAGGCCCTGAGAGATCGGACTCCGGATCTACTGCAAAGAGCATCGTTACACCCAGGAATAGGAATAGAATCAAGAACATGATCCTCCTCACCGGGCTTCTTGCAAGAATGACAAGATCCTCGCTCTTTTGGATGATCCTGGCGCGGCCACTTTGCGGTAACATGTTTACTCCCTTTCATAGATTCTGGGCAGAATTGCACAGAGGCCGTACCCCACGGCCGTTCGCGGAAAGAAGTTTTCCCACCTGGTTCTGCATGCGTGTACCTGGGCAGATGCGAAAGTATACACCCAAGGTGCCTCCTTGATCCAGATCCGCTGCAATTCGGCCAGGGCAGCTTTTTTTGCCGTCTCATCCAGGGTAAAAACCGCGTCCTGCCGGATAGCGTCGGCTTCCGCTTCCCACTGCTCGCCGGCATTCGCCTGAATTATCCCCTCGGACGCGATTGGATCGATGTCCGTTTTGTGTCCAATCACCACCAGCTCCCAGTCGTAGCTCGACACCAATCTGGTCACCAGCCTGTTGAACGGTTCAAACTCACAGGTGATATCGATGCCGGCCCGGCCGGCATCTTCAGCAAAGCGTCTACAGATCGCTCTCCGTGTTTCGTTCTCCTCATTTGTGCGGAGGATCAACTCAATCCTGTTGCCCTCTTTGTCTTCGCGTATTCCATCACCGTCGCGGTCACGAAAGCCTCTTCTGTGGAGCAATCGTCCGGCGGCTTCGATGTCAAACGGCGGGACGGCGTCTTCGGCGCCCTTCCAATAGTAGGGAGACTCGTACGGGACAAAGGCGGCTTGATGATAACCATATCCGGACGCAACCTCCTCGATAATCGCATCCCTGTCGAGCAAATGGGAAAGCGCCACTCTAAAATCCCTGCTTTGGAGCCATGATAGCTGATAGTCCTTCACTTCGGAGACCGCGGTTACCGCGGCAGGATTCCGGTTATACGCAAGAAAATGTGTTTCCGGGACAGGACCGGCGTTATACAACTCCACATCGAGCTTCTCCTTCATCCGAAGCATCTCGTCGATATAGTCATTGCGGAGTACAGTGTGGTCTATCCGGCCGGAACGGAGCATCTCGATTTGCATATCCGCATCAGCGGCAAAAAGCACCGTATACTCGTCAATGTAAGGAAGTGATGCGCCCTCAGAATCGGTTTCAAAATAGTGAGGGTTTGGTTGCATGAGGAGAGAGCTTCCCGGCAGGAAAGTCTTTACCGTGAAAGGACCGGTACCCGGAATTGCCGATGCCCGCTCAACATCTACCCAATACTCGATGAAATCGATTTCCGCAGCCGCCGCGGCCTCAATTGCGTGGCGAGGCAGCGGCGGTGTCTCAGCAATCCGGAAAGCCGACGAGTGGACTACGGGAAGCTCGAGCGCCACGGTATGGCTGTCGACGGCAATGAAACGCGCCGCTTCGTTTCCGAGATAAAAGCGGTGCGCGAAGCCCCCGGTGCTCTTCCCGGCGCCCTTCTCAACCACCAGATCGGTGACAAACTCCCAGTCGGCGGC
>CAZHXC010000416.1:0-3677 GCA_964536145.1 uncultured Spirochaetales bacterium
GTAGAAAAGCGCTTGAGGGCTCAAATCACTTACGCTTACCGTATGTTCCGGCGGACACATCCTCTCGGTGATTTCAGCGAGCAAGCTCTTTCCGGCACTGCTGCGGGAAATCAAAAGCGCATGAAGTGGTGAATCCATGAGACGGGACGTCATTACGAGGTACAAGAGAAGCTTGTTTTTCCGCTCACGAACGTACCCCAGATTCGTGTAGTCATCGACAATCCGTTCACATAGGTCTTTCGACTGCAGGAACTCCATTCCGATATTCCGCTGATGATCGGTCAGCTCAAAGGTGGTGTTTTTCTTGTCCTTTTCCTGTTTTTCCTTGTGCTTCTCGATCACGCTGAGAATTGTCGCCAGGTCCTGCTCGAGTTGAAGTTGGTCACGGATATTGAACTGATCCGCCAGGTTGAAGATGAAGTTTTGTCGGTCCCGGTTCTTGTAGAGATCGACTGTATCGACAAAAACATTCTCATCCCTCATCGCCTTGATGTTGACTTTCAGACTCATCGTGAAATCGGTAAAGTTGCCGATGACCCGGTAGGTAAGCAGGGGAAATCGAAAGAGAAATCCGTGTTCGATTTCCTGGATGACATCGCTCGACAGCTCCTCAGTATTCTCTACTCCGCTATCTTCGACCAATTTCTTGATCTCATCCGTTGGTCCTTTCTCTACCGCGAGGCGGGCAAAGTCGATTGGCTTTCTTACGGCAGAAACACCTGCGGTTGTAAGCGCGTGAAACAACCTGGCGCTTCCGTCATAGGTAAACAAGACCTTCTTGGTTCCGTGTTCATGGAAAAACTCAGCGTACTTTTTCTCATCACCGAACACGAAGGTAGTATTCGGAATATCTGCTGCAAGCAACATGAGCCCGGAAATGGGACTATCGGTCAAGATTATTTCGGAGCAGTTACTCAAGAATGAATCGTTGAAAATGCCGTCAGGGCGAAGCGAAATCAATCGCTCCTTCTTTTGGGAATTGATGCTGTAACCCACGATATTCACCGGCTCTTTGTTTTCATCCATAATCGGAATAGTGATGCAACCTTTGAAAACCTCCTTCTCATTCTTGAAAAGCCCCAAGCGCTGGAGTTCTGCTCGTAACTGTTCGTTTTCTTGGCAGAGCTCGCAGACACTTCCATCTGAAAATCCGAGTTGGAACATATCTGCTACGAATTCCTCGCGAATGCCGCTTTGTTTGAGGAACCGTTGCGCCTGCACGTTGTCGGCGAGAGTCTTCTGGCAATGAGTAACGTAATACCTGAGTATTTCATGACGTGTCACCGGGGTACCTCTTTCTTACTTGACGGTTAATATGTCTGTCATTAGTATAGGTGTATATTGGCCTGCTGTCAAGAAATCAAGCGTAAGGAAAGGAAGAAATATGTACCATGTCTGTGAAAACTTGAAACGACTGCGAGAAGCTCGCGGTCTATCGATCCGAGCTTTATCCCGGGAGGTAGACATTACCCATTACACGCTGGGAGCCTATGAACGTGCGCAGATCGTACCATCATTGGAAAACGGTTTCAAACTTGCAGAGTTCTTTGACGTACCGATCGAGTACCTTGTCAAAGGCGAAAAGGTGAATACGGATTTCAATGACGCAAAACTTCTCGAGTTATTTCGCACCGTCGATGAGATGGATGTCACAGAACGAACTGTTGTGAAGAAATATCTGCGGAAGTTCATTGATAACCGTCGGCAATGGTCGGAGTTGCAGGAAGAGGCAGAAGGCTAAGTTTTCTTACGTGTCTTCACAATCCAGATCAATAATGAAAGAAAGAAAACTGGAAAAAAGGTTGACGCCGGAAAAAAAGAGTGCAGTTTGCGCCCGTGAAAACTACTTCACGGAGGTGTGCAGATGTACACATTCAACGTTGCCGGTCAGGATGACCGGTGTTTCCAGGTCCGCCCGCCGGTGGTTGCCTTCGCCGGTTCACGCCGCGGCTTTCTGCCGGATTCGGTAGCCGTTCCGCTCGCCCATGCGTTTCACGCACTGGACTTCTCACTTCTCACCGGGTGCGCTCCCGGCATAGACGCCTGTTTCCGCCGGGTCATGGCAACAGAACCGTTCGGACAGCAGTCTCTGGTCACCTGTGCCTTTGAAAGCAGAGCACGCAGGTTTGAGGGTTCCGGGCTATTTAGCATTTCGGTGGTACCGTCCGGGCTCTCTCCCGCCGCGGCACTTCACCGCAGAACCGTCTGGATGGTGCGGCACTGTGGACTCTTGGTCCTCTTTCCGGCTGATCCGGTTTTTGGCCGTTGGGGCAAAGGCTCAACCCTCGCATTCAAAACCGCTGTCTACAACCTCAAGCCGGTTTTCGTTTCCGCTCCCTCTGCGCCCCGGCGGTCACCGCTTTACCGAATCTTTCCTTCTTCGCTGTTCGGCATCGTCTCAGGCTTCTGGGTGGTTCCTTACCAGATCTATGAAGGAGGCCCCTGTGATGAGGAGTAACTGTACACCTGTCATCACCATCGCCGGTGTTGAAGACAACCCTGACCGATTTGTCGCCTCATTCCGTTCCGAGTTTCTCGACGCCACCTACGCCGTCGTCTTCTCCCAAACCATCACCGGCGCCGTCGCGCTTCACCGATTTGTACAAATGATTTCCAGCCAGTACGGCAGGCAGGTAGAGCTCAGGATCGCGAACGATCTGTTCATAAAACCGAACAAAGCCGTCGAAGATATCCTGAAAAGTATCATGGAGCCCGAACCGGCAGCCCAATAACCGATTCCTAAAAAGCGCGCTCGGCCGAGGGCGGCACGACGCCGCCCCGGCCGCTTCATACAAGTCCGTCCCTGGACTTGCAGGTTTATCTTTGGCGGCAAACTGAATGTTCGCCGAAATTCTGTCATTTCCAATCCGGCGGGATCGACAACAGATTAACCTTTCGTCCGATCTTGTTTTCTATTCTTTTCGCCGATTCTTTCGCACGATCTCCGATCGCCGCTCCTACCGACAAAACTTGAGCCGACCTTGCCGATAGGTGACGGCACGCCGCCGCCGTTATCTCATCCCCGATTCTCGATGCCGATGCCGAGTCTAACCCCACCCGAACATTTTTCTCAAATTCGCACTTCTAGCAAATTTCAAAGGGCGCATAACCCGCCATGTGAGGGCCTTCTTGAGGCTTTTCACTTTCGGGTGGTCAATCCGGTTACGTTAACAGCCGGAAGCGGCCATCATGGCGGCTTATTATATCGAAGAAAACACGTTTGATCGCGTTTTCAAGGAAAGCATTCCGGCGGCTTGGCCGCCGGAGGCAACATAGGCGCCGGAAACAGAATTCGCTAGAATCATGCTTACGCATGTATCTGGCCTTTTTGACGGAAGGCCATTGGCACGCTTGTAACTACTGCCACATTTTCACGTAATCTGCTCTGTAGGTGGCCTCGGCTTACACGCGTGAAGGCCCGGCGCGGGCGGGGGCGCGCCGGGAAGATCACGAGATGGGTCATCACAGGAGGCAAAATTCAGATTCATCTTTTATTGCACAACGAAATCCAGGAAATCAAGAAGGAAATTGCAGGCTTCAAATGAAATGTATAGATTCACATAAAACAGTCTCCGGAAAACCCGGGGCGGTTCAGAGTGCTTTTTTGAAGCACCTGAAAGAACGTGTCCCTTCGGCAAGCGTGCGTGGATAAACCGCGCGGGGGCGGTACGATGAGC
>CAZHXC010000417.1:0-3677 GCA_964536145.1 uncultured Spirochaetales bacterium
CCGGGGAAGCAGGAGACGAGGGCGCCGGTGCCGGGGCGCCGGAAGCGGCCAAAGCGCCCGACACTGAAGCGTCTTCTGCGGGAGCACCCACGGGAGCGGCAGAGGGTGAGCCCGAATCGCCTCTTACCGAGCTCGAACCCGAGGAGGCCGGCGGGAGAGTCAAATCATCACCCCTTGCACGCAAAATGGCCGAGCGCGCTAAGGTAAGGTTGTCATCCATCAAGGGCACCGGTCCCGGTGGCAGAATAGTAAAACGGGACGTAGAGGCCGTCGTAAAGAAGGGTGGTGCGCCTGCAAAGGCTGCCGCGGCGGATGCGGCGGTCATCCTCGAGGACACGGTAATCCCGGTAAGCGGAAAAAGAAAGGTCATTGCCCAGAGGCTCTCCGAATCAAAGTTCTCCGCCCCCCACTTCTACCTGAAAATGGCGGTGTTTACTGAATCGATGATGACGGCAAGGGCGAGCCTCAACGGTGAGCTTGGCCGGAAGATCTCGGTCAACGCATTTCTACTCAAGTTTGCGGCTGAGACAATAAAGCGTCACCCGATCATCAATGCAACCTGGGAGGGCAGCACTATCAGACAGTTCGGTTCAATCGACATCGGTCTCGCGGTAGCACAACCGGACGGGTTAGTCACACCGGTGGTGCCCGATTGCGGCAATAAGGGTATCATCGACATAGACGCCGAGCTTGCAGCCCTCATCGAAAAGGCGAGAGGCAACAAGCTTACTCCTGAGGACTATTCCGGCGCCACCTTTACGATCAGCAGCCTTGGAAGCTACGGAGTGGATGAGTTCACTGCGATCATCAATCCACCCGGTTCTGCTATACTTACCATCGGCAGTATCAAGAAAGTGCCGGTGGTCTCGGATCAGGACACTGTAGAGATCCGGTCTCAGGCGAACCTCACGCTCTCCTGTGATCACCGGGTGATTGACGGTGCAAAGGGCGCCGAGTTCCTTCGGGAATTGAAATCGACCATGGAAAACCCTGTACGGGTTCTGTACTGAAATATGACGACGGAGGACACTGCATGGCAGCTGAAAAAACCTACGATATCGCCTTTCTCGGCGGTGGCCCTGCCGGCTATGTAGGCGCGATTCGCGCTTCACAGCTCGGGCTTTCCGCGTGTGTAGTAGAGCGGGATAAACCGGGCGGAGTGTGCCTCAACATAGGATGCATTCCTTCAAAAGCGCTCATAAACCAGGCTGAAATTTTCAGACATATCTCTGACCTCGAGTCCCTCGGCGTGAAGATCGATACCGCCGCGTTCGAATACCGTAAGGCGTTCGAAAAATCCAGGAAAGCCGCGGACACCCTCTCAAAGGGCGTGGGCTATCTTCTCAAGAAGAACAAGGTGGATCTGGTATCCGGTGCGGGCAAAATCTCTGATCCGCACACCATAGCCGTGGACAGCGGGGTTGAAGTAAAGGCGAAACAGATCGTTGTCTCAACCGGATCGAGACCCATCGAGCTTCCTCCCTTTCCCTTTGATGAGGAGACGGTGCTCTCCTCAAACGGAGCGTTGATGTTAGAGGAGCTTCCAAAGAGCCTTATTATTCTTGGCGGAGGCGTGATCGGGTGTGAGTTTGCCCACATCATGAACGGATTTGGGGTACAGGTAACAATAGTAGAAATGCTCGAGCGGATTTTACCCATGGAAGACCCAGATACCGCAGATATACTCGCCCGTTCGTTCAAAAAGCGGAAAATCGAGATGCACGTGAAGACAAAGGCAATCTCGATGGAACGGATAGACGCAGGCGTTCGCCTCACAATCGAAAAAGACGACACCCAATCGACACTGGAAGCTGAAAAGCTCCTCGTCGTGGTAGGCAGGCGGCCGAATACCGAAAATATCGGTCTCGAAGAGCTGGGTATTACCCTGGAAAAAGGATTTGTGCCCGTTGGCGATTATTACGAAACTCCGGTGAGCGGAGTGTACGCGGTTGGTGATGTTATCTTTACTCCTTTGCTTGCACACGTTGCTTCCAAAGAGGCCGAGATCGTGGCGGAGCATATTGCAGGAGAAAAGACGGTATCCCAAATCGATCCGTCCCAAATCCCGTCTGCGGTGTATACTGATCCGCAGGTGGCCGGATTCGGGTTGAATACCGAGACCGCACAAAGCGCCGGCGTGGCATTCAAGGCGGAGACCTTTCCCTACAGGGGAGCCGGCAAATCGGTGGCGGTTGAAAAGCCTGAAGGACTCGTAAAAATCCTCTTTGATCCCGACACGAAAGAGATCCTCGGGGCACAGGTCGCCGGTGCGGAAGCCACTGAATTGGTACACGAGTTGCTGCTTGCCAAGAAGTCTGAGCTTCTTCCCGAGGATATTGCGACGATGATTCACGCGCACCCCACGCTCTCTGAAACGGTGATGGAAGCTGCGCGGGCCGTGGAGGGCCGGCCGATTCATATGTAACGAATGAACGGAGGATGGAATGAACGCAACACCGATAACGAGTGATGTATATGTAATCAGCGTAAACGACAGAACCACGGATCTGTTTGAAGGACTGTGGCCGATTGAAAAGGAAGGCGTAACGTACAATTCATACATCATAGACGATGAAAAAAAGGTCCTTGTCGATCTGACAAAGGATTTCAAGACAGACACCCTTCTCGATGAAATATCCGCGGTCTTCAACCCTGAAGATCTCGACTACTTTGTGCTCAATCACATGGAGCCCGATCATACCGGCGCCGTCAGAACCCTCATGCGGATGGCTCCAAAGGCAACCATACTCTGCACCGGCAAGGCGATTCCCATGCTTGAAGCCTTCTACGGCATCACGGACCGTGTAAAAGAGGTTGCCGACGGTGAAACCCTCAATATTGGTAAACGAACTTTGCAGTTCTTCCACGCTCCGTTTGTGCACTGGCCGGAGACGATGGTCACTTACATCCCGGATGAGAAAATCCTCTTCTCATGCGACGCCTTTGGCGGATACGGAGCGCTTCGTGGCTATAATTTTGACGATGAATGTACCGATCTCGACTACTACAAGAGAGAGTCCCTCCGCTACTACGCGAACATCGTAGCGAAATTTTCAAAACCCGTGCTCAACGCCATAAACAAGTTGAACGGTCTCGACATCGAGGTGATCGCACCGTCCCACGGACTCGTTTGGCGAAAACATCCCGAGCAAATAATCGAACTCTATTCCAAGTGGGCAAACTACGCCACCGGCGAAACCGAGCCTGAAGTCACGCTTCTCTACGGTTCGATGTACGGGAACACTGAAGAGGTAATGAACTCCATAGCAAAGGGTGTCGCAAACGCCGGTGTCCCGGTAGAGATTTTCGATGTCGCCCGCACCCACACAAGCTACATTCTACCCTCGGTCTGGACAAGAAAAGGGGTTATTGTCGGCGCTCCTACCTATGAAGGCTCGTTGTTCCCGGCCATGCAGAGCACCCTCGAAGAATTGGCAATCAAGCGCGTGATAAACAAGAAGGCCGCCATATTCGGCAGTTACGGCTGGAGCGGTGGAGCGGAGAGGAAGATCCGGAGCATCATAGAACCGCTCAAGTGGGAGGTGACTGATACCTTCAATTTCCAGGGCGGACCGGCCGATGAAGACCTACAGAAAGCCCTCGAGTTTGGCAAGATTTTCGCCGAATCTCTACGGTAAAGGCGAATACCCGGGCCGAGCGTCGGGCGGGGAAGGAGC
>CAZHXC010000418.1:0-3657 GCA_964536145.1 uncultured Spirochaetales bacterium
GTCCGCCCGCTCGAGGGCCTCGAGTATCGCGCTCATGTCATGCCCGTCAATTTCAACGGCATCCCAGCCGAATCCATCCCACCGCTTGAGCAGCGGAAGATCATTCATCCTCTCCTCCACGCGTCCGCTCGATTGAAAGCGGTTGTGATCCACGAAGGCTACCAGGTTGTCTACCCGATAGTGAACAGCCGCCATTGCCGCCTCCCACACCTGTCCTTCGTTACTCTCGCCGTCTCCGAGTATGCAAAACACACGGTAGCGCGGTGTGGAAGAACCCATACGTGCAACAAGAGCCTGTCCCAGGGCAAAGGAGAGCCCCTGTCCAAGCGAGCCTCCGGAGTATTCCACCCCGGGAACACCCCGATCGGTATGGGCCTGCAGCAGCGCCCCTCGCTGACCATACCGCTTGTACTCTTCCTTTGAGAAATAACCTGCCTCGGCGAGTGCCGAGTAGACGGTCTCGCAACTATGGGCTTTGGAAACGATGAGTCTGTCTCTCTCTTCCCACTCAGGACGCTTTGGGTCATGCTTCATGTGATGAAACAAGAGAGCGGAGATGATATCGGCTTGAGAAAAAGAGCCTCCGAGCCATCCTCCGCCGCCCGCGCGCATCATGTCGATTGCGTCCCGTCGTACTATCTTCGCTTTTTCTTCTAAAAATGCTGTCCGGTCTTCGCTCATCTCTATCTCCCGTTGCTGTCGCGCCGCACAAAAAATGGTGCGGCCGGCTATATTGTTGTCCTGGTCACCCGGTTTGCCTTTCCGTACCGCTCGAGGCTCTCGGAGTAGTGTTTGTAGATCCCGCCCATCATGACGTAATCAGGGTACTCATCCGCCAACTTCAACATGTCTACCGAATTGACTTCGTAAGGCTGTATACAATCCACACCCGCCTCGTGCCAGTTACCGACCAACGGTGTCGGGTTGCCGTCGGTGTCGAGCATGATCCACCCGTTGATCGATATTGCCGATAAAGCGATGCCGGTTCGCTTCATAGTCCCCCGGCTCCTTGATCGAAAAATCAACTTCGTGAGGCGGCGAGTGGCCAAGCACGACCTGTCTGACATCTCCGAGAAGCCCGTCGGTTCGCTGCATCAGGGTTACGCCCTTTTCGTCTACGAACAGCCTCCGTCCTTCTGTCTCTTCGAGCACCTTTTCTTCAAACGCCGGCAGGCAGAACTGGTTGAAGGTACACTCGAGGTAGCCCGCTACGTTGAAGTAATCGTACAGATCAGGGATTTCGCCGATGCTCGCCTTTCCGAGGGGTGTATCCGATATGTTCGGCGGCAGCCCGTCCTCGAGCCAGTCCTTATATCGAATACCGAATCCCTGCTCCATGTGGAGCAGCTTCTCCCCGTTCTCCCGACGCATGGTGGCATGGAAAAGCTCACGATTTGTCATGATCCGGAATTGTATCAATCAACCGTGCTGCGGGCAACCACGTACCCGCCGTCAACACGGAGAATGCTCCCGGTGATGTATTCCGCGTCATCGCTTGCCAGGAAAGCGACCGCCTTGCCGATATCGCGGGGAGTGCCGATGCGTCCCCAGGGCAGGAGCTTCCCGTTTTCCCGGAGCTCCTCCTCGGTGTAGAACGCCCGCTCGCCTGGCGTATCGGTCCACCCCGGATTGATGACGTTGACGTTGACCCGATGCGCGGTCATTTCCACCGCCAGAGTCTGCGCGAGATGGTTTATCGCCGCCTTTGCCATATTGTAGGAAGCACACCCCTCAGAGGCCACCTCCGATTGGACCGAGCTGATGACGACGATTTTTCCCCTGCTTCCCGCCTTCACTTCCTGTTTGACCATCTGCCGCGCGGCCATCTGGCAGACGTGAAACACGCCAAACTGGGTCACCTCGAGGGTGCCCAGCACGTGCGGCCACTCTGCCTCTATCACCGGCTCGCGAATAGAATATGCCGCGTTTGAAACCGCAACATCGAGACGGCCGAACCGCTCTACCGTCTCGGCAAACATGGCTTCCACCGCCTCGCGGTTGGAGACATCGGCCTGCCGGAAGATCGCGTCCTGACCCATGGCCCTGATTTGGTCTATGACCTCGGCTGCCTCTTCGGCTCCGGCCCGGTCGTTGACCACGATATTTGCACCCTCTTCAGCGAGACAGAGGGCGATACCACTGCCGATGCCGCGGGCGGCGCCGGTGATCAGTGCGGTTTTTCCTTCAAATCGTTTGTGCATCGGTTGCCTCCATGTGAAGCCGGCCAGTCAATCGTTTTGCCACAGTGTAAAATTGAAATGCTTTTGCATCAAACTGAAATGACGGTCCTCAGAATACAGGATGAGATCGTTCGTGACCACATGATCGACGATGATCAGATCGGGGATTCCGACCCTGTTAATGCCGTTCAACAGATTCTGATATTGTAGCTCGATGATCGAGTCCCAGTGGATTGTTAGCGGGACATTCCGTACGGCCTGCAACGATTGGATAAGCGTGGATTGATTCTTGGCTTTTAGAGAAGGTATCAGTTCCGCAAGTATCAGATTGTTTGTGCAAGTCTGGCCGGCTTCTATGAGTCTTTCCAGGTCCAGATGAGCGTCCGCATTCTTAAAAAAAGATATCCAAACGGAGGAGTCAACAAGCACGCCTTTCATCTGTTGCGCAGAGAATCCAGCTCCAAATCCAAATCCACTTTGCCGTGAAAGGCGATAAGCCGGTTTATTTTTTCCTGCCTGATAATACGCTGGAGGGCGATGGTAATAACCTCGGTCTTTGTTCTTGCTTTTGTAATCTCCATCGCCTGCTCAATTAATTCATTGGGCAGGTCCAATGTCGTTCTCATATCTCCCTCTTCTTATGCAGGTCGTTAGTCTGGGTGACGGTCGAGCGCCGCGCACCTCCACCCTCTATGCATAATATTAAGCATAATAATATGCATAGACAAGCAGATTATTCGTGTTCGCCGCCCGAGGTGATTTCTTTCACGCGCGCCGGCAACTTGACTCAAGCGCTCACAGCGTTCGATAGTGCGGCTGCCCCCCGGCTCCGGCCCGGTCATTGACTACGATATTTGCCCCTCTTCAGCGAGACAGAGGGCGATGCCACTGCCGATGCCGCGGTCGGCGCCGGTGACCAGTGCTGTCTTTCCTTCAAATCGTTTGTGCATTTCCGCGTCATCTACTCCCTATATGCGTTGACGGCGACGTCTCCCGCGTCTCCAGTCGTACAGATAATCACCGGCCAATCGCTCGTGTCCAACGCAACAGAAAGGGATTCTGACCAGGCCGCGAGCTCAATGTCCGGACCAACCTGTTGCCAACCGCTGCCGTCATACTCCCAAAGCTCGAGGAAATACGTACCGCCCGTCGTCTTATATGCGATGGCGGCGGACACCCCCCCGCCTGACGCCCGCCCGGTAATCGCAATGCCGGTTACGATGTCCACATCTTGAAGTTGAGTGACCAGACCGATATCGGTCCAAATGCTTCCATTGTACCGGTACACACCGGCGCTATACTGTGTCGTGTCACTGTATGTTTCGCAGGCAACATAGGCATTATCCGAATGATCGAGGAAGAAGCCAGATGGCTCAAGCCAGGCGAACTTTTCGCTCAAATCCAGCATTGAATATGAGGCCCATGAGCCGGAATCATACCGGTACAGCTCTAACAGAGTAGAGCTCGCGCCCTGCAA
>CAZHXC010000419.1:0-3653 GCA_964536145.1 uncultured Spirochaetales bacterium
GTGAGGGCTTTAACCGCATCCGGATCGGTACCAAAGGCAAGACCGTGGCTGACGTTTGGGCAGGAGAGGTTCACCTCAAATCCCCAGATTTCCGGTCTGTCATCGAGCGTCTCCGTCAGTCGCTCGTACTCGTTTTCGCTACCGCCGGCGATGTTTGCAATCACCGGGCAGGGAAATCTCTTGAACAGAGAGAGCTTCTCATCGATATACCGGACGATTCCTACGTTCGCCAATCCAATCGAATTGATAAGTCCGGAAGGAGTCTCGACGAGCCGTGGTATTTCGTTTCCCGGCCGTTCTTCCATTGTCACGGATTTGGAAAAAAGCGCACCGATTCTTGAAAGGTCGATAAGACCTTCGTATTCGCTCCCGTATCCAAAGGTACCGGATGCCACGCACACAGGGGACTCCAGGGATTTGTTGCCTATTTCTACTACCACGCGATATCCTTTGCGTTGAACACCGGCCCCTCGGTACAAACACGCAAATACTTCCCGGGCTCCCGGGCGCGAATCGCGCATCCCATGCAGGCGCCGACTCCGCAGCCCATGACCTGCTCTACGGAAACCCAGCAGGAAATGCCGCCCGCTTCGCAGAAAGCCGCAACTCGAGACAGCATCGCTTGAGGACCGCATGCATAGATCTCGGCGGTGGCAGCCGCAAGACCGTCGAGGCTTCTCAGCACATCCATCACCGTTCCGCGGACACCGGTTGAACCGTCATCGGTACAGAAATACGTCTCGCCGTTTCCGTCACGCAATTTGTCATAAGAGACATCCGGTATCAAAGAGCCCGTTCGCGCGCCGAAAATCGTAATCGGATTGTTTCCTCTCATTACCAGAGAGCTCGCGAAAAAATATATCGGTCCAAAACCGATGCCTCCGGCCAACAGGTACGGCCTGCGGCCCGCTCGCGGTGGCGGGAAGCCGTTGCCGAGGGGTCCGATGATGTCGAGGAGATCACCTTCCCGGCAGGCGCTCAATGCCTGCGTGCTCTTCCCGCGGATTTGATAGATTATTTCGCAGCTCCCCGCATCGGAATTGACCGATGAGACGGCAAAGGGACGTCTGAGCAGCGGATCCGTCGAGTTTCCGTTTCGTACTGTGATAAACTGTCCCGGTTCAGGAAGCCCGGGGCCGTTTGCAACCGGCCAGTCAAACTCGAGCAGGCTGTAACCTTCCGCCACCTGAATGTTTTTCCGAACGTTGCTTAAGAACTGTGTCACCGCCGTCAATAGTACAGAACTGAGCCTACTCATGCAATTGGAAAGGCTCGCCGGTGGAAAGGCTCGCCGAAGGCTCACCAGGGGAGCCCGGCCGTGATGGCATCCGCCGCACCCGGAGGACAGGCCGCGTTCACTCTGAGGGGCATGGCATCTCGCGCTGGACGCCAGACGCTCGCCAGGGCGCCCAACCACCGGAGCGCTCTGCATCATGTTGCATTCCAGCCGTTATTCACCTATACTGCGCCAATCAAAGTGGCGGTTTTTAGACCGCCGCGGACAATGGAGGCCATCCCGCAACCTCTATCCGCCAATGGCATAGGCGACATAGAGCAGTATCTGCCTTAGACTGCTCTACATGTAGTGTCGCGAACGGCCTCGATTCAGCGGGATTAACGTTGCGGAACAGCCTGAATCCGGAAGTTCATGGAATTGCCTGAAGTGCTACGAGAACAGCTTACCGCACTGGTTGCCGAGTATGTCCGTCTTCTTCCAAATCGGATAGAAGAAATCGAACGGGCGTTTGAGGCGGTTGGCGAAAAGCCTCATGAAATAGAGACTTACGCGCAGCTCAGGCTGCTTGTCCATAAGCTTGCCGGTTCCGGCGCGACTTTTGGATTTGACGAGATAACAAGCTCTGCACGTGAGCTGGAGGACCGACTCAGTACGATTATCGATTCCGGGCTGTTGCAGCTTGACGCAGCCGACGACGAGCTGGTGCGGGCGCTTGAAAGGCTGAAGTTCGCTTGTTCCACCGTCGATCTGAAGCCTGCGCCTGAAAATACCGGTGGGCAACATGAGCAAAAAAAAAATGAAGAAAAAGCTTTTCTCCTCCGCGAGATCCTGCTCCTTTCAGAGGTAGAAAGCGATGAAATGAGCGATCTCGGCGACCAGCTCGGTTTCTTTGGTTTTGGCGCCGAGTATGTGGCCGATATCGCCTCATTCGAAAAATGCATCAGACACAAGCCGAATCGGCTCGCCATCATCCACACCAACGTGCTGCACAAGGCCGGTGGTGCTGTCGATATACTCAAGTCCGTGAAGACCAAGTATTCTCCAAATACAAAGTATATCTTTATCTCGGAGCGAAGCGATTTTGAGACGCGGCTGAGTGCTTTGCGCGCCGGTAGCGACGCCTTCTTTATTATTCCCTTCGACATAGCAAAGCTCATAGATACGATTGAGTCATTGAGCATAACAGAGGAGACCGAACCCTACCATGTCCTGATTGTCGACGATGATCCTGAGCAGGTTTCCTACCACGCACTGATACTCCAGCAGGCGGGAATGATTACGTCGGTCGCCTCGGATCCCAAGACCGTCCTCAATGTGCTCGTTGAAGCAAAACCCGAGCTCATACTCATGGATATGTACATGCCCGGCTGCAGCGGCACCGAGCTTCTTGGGCTCATAAGACAGCAGGAAGCCTTTGTGAGTATCCCCGTGGTATTCCTTTCGATAGAGAATGCCGAGGCAAAAAAAATGGCGGCGATCCGTATGGGGGGTGACGATTTCATTTCGAAGCCGGCCGACCCTGAGTTTCTCATCGCCTCCATATCCAACAGGATCAATCGAACCCGGGAGATCCGGTACTTTATGGAACGCGATTCGCTCACCGGCTTGCTCAACCATAGCAATCTGCGGGAACAGCTGGTCCGTGAGTTGCTGCGTGCCGAGCGAACTTCCAGCAGGCTCTGCTTTGCGATGATCGACCTCGATCGTTTCAAGAATGTAAACGATACTTACGGCCACCTCACCGGAGACAAGGTGCTGAAAAGCTTGTCACGGATGCTTCAGGAGCGGCTACGCAGGACCGATATTATCGGGCGTTACGGCGGCGAGGAGTTTGGCGTCATACTACTCAACACCGATTCACAGAACGCCGAACAGATCCTTAACGAAATACGGGAGAACTTCTCGCAGATCAGACACCAGTCCGAAGACGGTGAGTTTTTTGTCACGTTGAGTTGCGGTATAGCTTGTTACCCTGATTACACCGGTGAAGGCGAGCTGGCCGAGGCGGCGGACAAAGCGCTCTATGATGCAAAGGAAGCCGGCAGAAATCAGGTTGTGGTCAGGCATCAGTAAACGGCCGAAGCGCGAATGGAGGGCGCCGCAAAGCGCTTCCCGGTTCCCACCATACGGCGCTCGCTCCCCGGCGCGGCGGGTCTACAGCGTCGTGAGATGCACTCCGGCGCGTGCCGCTACTCTATCTTTCGTTTTAGTTTGACACGCCAGATGACCGTGAACTCGAGATGTTCCCACCAGCGCTCTTCATCATCGGTTTCAAGGTTCATGCACACCAAGTGCGAGGTCTTCCACCTGAGCGCCGGTATCTTCTTAGCCGGGCCTGAGGAGGCCGACGATGATCCGGTGGCGCTTTCGCTATCAAGCCGGGCGACGGGCTCAGTTTTGGCATCGCCTCCGGCAG
>CAZHXC010000420.1:0-3652 GCA_964536145.1 uncultured Spirochaetales bacterium
TCCGATCTGGATTCCTGATCTCCTGACCTCCTCTTCGAGCATTCTGTAGAATTGGGAGAAGAGGGGCAGCCCGGTTCTATCGTCTATTTCTTCGTGTTGTATAATCGATTCATAGGCGACCGCCCGCTCTATCGAGTGCTCGGCGAGACTCGCGATGATCTGCAGGATACGCTCCGAGTAGAAGTTGTATTTTTCAAAAGGCATCTCCCGTATATTGAGCACACCCCAGACACGCTGCGAGAGATTGAGCGGGATCGTGATGATATTCCTTCCCCTGTCCATCTTGCTCAAATTCTCGTATTGCAGAAGCATGCGGATGGAAAAGATGCTGTTATTCCGATACACCCAGCCTTCAATCGTACCTTCTACGGGAATTGAGGCTTCAAAGCTCTCAGCGGCCTCCAGACCGCGGGAGGCGGCGAGCCGGAGCTCGTTGACGGATTCATCGTATCTCCAGACCGACACCTTCGCGGCGCGTGTAAATATCTGAACCGTTTCCAACAGCACATCAAGAGCCTGCTTCACATCGAGGGTGTCCAGTTTCCTGAGTTGGGTGTGGAGTGAGGTGATCGCCTCCTGCTGCCGTGATACCCGTTCGTCGAGCTCACGATTCACCCTGTACAAAGCGTCAGACTTTCTTTTCATGAGCCAGTTCTCCCGGGCCAAATCCCGCATGCGTGTTTTCAACCCGGCTATCTGAGACCGGGAAGTCGTGCGGATTACTCCAAACATGTACACGCAAATGAGCCCAACCGCCGCCGGGATATACGCGCTCGACATAAGCCCGGACCAGTAACCGGCGGTCGTCCATTGATCGACAACAAGATACATCAAGACCGGCAAGGCGCCGGCAACGACGGCAACCGCCACGCCAAAGCTTACAAATCCCCACCCCGCACCGTAGATTGCGGCTATGAGCACACTGACAAGGAGATATGGAATATAGTAAAGTGAGGCAAATCCCGGATCCTCCGGAAAAAAAAGATTGACTGCGCCAAGGGCGAGGAGGAGAGCTGCGATCTCAAGTGGTACAAGCAGTTTTCTCGTATTCATCCCGCCGACCATTGTATACGATGTTGGCGAATTTGTCCTTTGATCACTTGCTCTATCGAGTTCTACCTTCTATGCGGAGGTCGGCATGAAAGTTCGATTGATAATAATCACCTCGCTACTGTTGGTTTTCACTTGCTTCACTCTGCCCGCGCAGACAGACGGTGAGACAGAGGCGGAAGAGGAAGTGCTGCCCGAGGCTTCAGGATCCCGGATAGATCCCGTATTTGGGCGGCAAGCCGCCGCGCTCGTTCGCTTTGAAGCGGAAGAGGCAGTATCCACAAACTTTGCAAAAACCGCGACACTTGACTACGGTGCCTCCGGGTACAGAACGCTGCAACTCAACCGCTATACCGGGCTTTTTGGTGGGGCGGCCTTTTATGTTGACTATGTCTTCTATGTCGAGGAGGCGGGAGAGTACACCCTCTACTATGGAGGCACACCACCGGGACCGGAGGATGAGGTGTACCCCTCATACGCCTCCCCATTTTCCTATGCAATCGATCAGGGTGAAATGGTGACGGTTCATCATGAACATGTTAACGTGATCGAAAGCTACATGCCCAACTACTACTGGGTAGAGTTTGGCTCCGCGGACCTCGCTGCCGGCGTGCACAGGTTGCGGCTCGAGGTCACGGAAAAACGGAAATACGACGGAAAGTATCTCTTTTACCTCGACAGTTTCCTCCTGATAGATCCTGAACGATTTGACAGGACCCTCGGAGTACCCGAGGTGTTTCCCGGTGATCTCGATGGCGGAAACATCGATATGTTCTTGAAAACGGTAAACGACTATACATACCTGGTCAGTGTCGAGCCCGAGAATGTCGATCACTACATCGAGTTTTCGCTGATCTACGCAATTATCGGCGATTATTCAAACGCACTGAGAAACGTGAACAAGGCGATGCTCCTCGATCCTGATAATATCAGAGCAAGACGCCTGGCTGCGAAATATAGGTTGTGGAAGGGGGAGGCTGATGAAGCGCTCAAGATGTACAGCATACTCCTCGATATGCAGCCTGATCTCCGGGAAGTGTGGGCTGAAGCAGGCAAAGTTGCCGCCTGGGTAGGGAGGTACGATGATTCGCTCGAGTATTATTCGGAGGCTTTAGAATACTTTCCGGACGATCTGAATCTTTCGGTAAACAGGGCAATCACCTATCTGTGGGACTCCCGGGAGAGCGAAGCGGAGGAGATCTTTGAAGCGGTGGAATCCGCCGCCGCGGAAGATGTGGACCGCGCCCTCGAGTTGGGAGAGATTCTTATAGCCAACGGGTATCCGGACAGGGCGGTGGATCTCTACATCCGGTCAATCGAAGGTAATCCTGAATACGTTGAGCTCTATCTCAAACTCGTCGGAGCATACGCGGAAGCCGGCAAAGCTGAAAGATCTACGGAGGTGTATGATCAGATCACCGGGCGTTTTACCCCCTCGGATCGGCTCGATTCGGTATTGGCGTCATTTTCCGTAAAGGAGAGCATGAAAGAGAGAGTCATTCAGGACTTTACCGACGCGCTTGCTGAAAATCCTGATAACCTTACCTTGAGAGAAGAGCTCGTACAAACATACTTCTGGAACGGACGGCGAAAGAAGGCGATAGAAGAGTATCTCAATATTATTGTGAATTATGCATACAATTCGTTATCGACTTCTGATAGACGCTCGGCCGATTTGCTCGAGCTTACCGATTCTTTGAACGTATTCAAGAGCTACTACGTAGATACACCGGCCGAAATAGAGGCACGGCACTCGGAGCTGGAATCGGCTCTTTCAGTCTACAACGATGCCTTGCAGGAGTTCGAGAAGTTTGACCAGAGAGTGGAACGGGCACGGGCTGCAGGCAACCCGCTACCCGAACCCGAGGGGGTGCATCCAAGGGTCGCGTTGAACGACGCGGAGTCCACGCTTGCGGATACCGTTGCATACGTTATCGAATATCATCGTTCAGTCTCCTTATTTATGGGAAGGAGCGGCGAGCTTCTCGCACAACGAGACGCGATTGTGGCCGAAGAGCAGGAGCGCCGGGATGCTTTTGTAAGGCTTGTCGCGGATTCGGGTTGGCGCTGGGATCAGGGACAGACAATGGATGAGCTCGAGAATGTTTCAAGATCGGGTTTTGTCCTTGCTGATTACCTGCTCGGCAGGATCTACTCTCTTCAAAGCAATTACGCTGCGGCCGCTGCATTTTTGGACACCGCAGCCGCCACCGGCGATGCTCCTGCAAACTACGCCGCTTTTCAAAACTCACTGTGGCGGGGAGAACCTGTTGACACGACGGATCTCACCGCCTCAGCGGACTATGCGCCGTATTTGGAAGAGCTCGCATCGCTCGTCGTCGAGCTTGGACAGGAGAAGGAACCGGGTGGTGGGATATTTACCGAATCCACGCTTTCTGAGGTGCAGTCGGTTCTTGTTTCACTCGATGAGCTCGAGAACACCCTGGAAGTCCACATCGAGTCGATCAATGAGACATTGAATGTTCTCCGCGGTGTCACCCGTTCGCGGCTTGAACGGACGATCTATGAGCACCAGCAGGAAACGTATCTGTTGCGCTTCGAGCTTGGTGACTACTATCTCATGGAGGGCGATTTTGCCGAA
>CAZHXC010000421.1:0-569 GCA_964536145.1 uncultured Spirochaetales bacterium
CAAGGTAGCTGTTTACATCATGTCCAACCGGATTTTGTGTTCATAGAAAATTCGGCTTTCACTGTAGAAGATGGGGTTGACGAAATCGAGATCATCCGAGTATCTATGACCAAGATATCCTCTCGCGAGTGCCGTGCCTCCGGTGAGAAAAAACGGTGTTTGAAGCGTCTTCATCAGCCGGAGCACCCCATCCTGGAAGGGATAGAGTTTTTCCGTATAGAAATCGTTTGAGTCTTTCATACTTGGTCCGGATGGGAGCAATGCTGACGAGATCCAACGTCTCCTCGTCGAGTATTTCCGGAAGGAGATGACCGGTGTAGGTCCACAGCTCTTCCCATGACCACCGTTCGAGCATCCTTGCGAACACTTTTCGTCTGGAGAAGCCCCGAAACTCGGTGATGCTTCCTTCTAGCAAAGACGCGAATTCGGCCTCGGTTGGAACCGGACCGTCCCAGAACATACGTCTGACGAGCCGGTACGGAACAGCATTCATTATGCTAAATATACCCTATCCCAGGTACTCTTCGGTAGCCCCGGCAAGAGCCCCGTAGAGCTCCGTCGCCTCCCCG
>CAZHXC010000421.1:579-3652 GCA_964536145.1 uncultured Spirochaetales bacterium
GGCATTGCGAGTTCGCGCGTTGCGAGCCAAATCGTCGGCCAGTGGCGCAAATTGCTCAACCGCCTCCAGGCTGGACAACGTCTCCCGGTATGTCTGGGGGATGGGCAGCCCTTCCGCTCCAACAATTATCTTTGCAATATCGATCGACGCGTTAACAAGGTTCTCCACCCACCGCTCGAGGGCGCGTCGGAAATGCGCGTCTTCCAGATATCGCGCCCGGGTCACCCCCACGTAAAGCTCCGCATCGGATAACTCGTCCCGAAGATATTGGGCGATCCGCTCCAATCTCAACCGGTCGTTCTCGGACAGAGACCTGGACCGCTTACGGACCTCCAGAAGCTCCCGCAACATTATGCGAAAGTCCTCAGCCTGTTGGGTAACCGCAAGCATGTATCGGAGATAGAGCGACGCGTCAGCGACAAGGAGAGTCTCACCCTCGGTGACCGCCGCCGCCGCCACCGTCGCCGGCGCCCGGTTGAGCACGACAAGGTCTACCTCGGTCCCAACGATGCGCTCCAACTCGCGCCAGATCGCCTCTTCCCCTTGGAAGAACGTCTCCACCTCCACTTGCAGCGGCCGCGGGCCCTCTTGCTCAGGTGGGACGAAATAGAGTGCGATATCTGTGTCGCTCTCCTCATTCCGCCGCCCCTTGGCCGCCGAGCCAAATAGAACGCCGAAGGCGATATCCTCACGAGCTGCGAGAAATGCGGTCAGTTCCGTTTTTGTTTTGTTGGTCACTGCGGCCCCGGAATAACCTGTTCGCTTCTTCATTGCTAAAAATAACCCTGCTTCTTCCGGTCTTCCATGGCCGCTTCACTCCGTTTGTCATCGGCGCGCCCCCCGCGTTCGGTCACGCGTGTGGCCGCCACTTCGTTGACGATGTCGGCAAGGGTCGCTGCGCTGCTCTCGGTGGCGCCCGTACAGGTCATGTCGCCGATCGTCCGGAACCTGATCCGGAGTGTCTCCGCTTTCTCCCCGTCGGTGAGCACGTTATATGCTCCCAGGGCGAGGATCACACCGTCACGTCTGACAACCTGCCGTTCATGCGTGAAGTAGAGGCTTGGTATCTCAATCCTTTCACGCTGGATGTACTGCCAGACATCCAACTCGGTCCAGTTGCTCAAGGGAAAGACCCGCAGGTGCTCACCAGGTCTTTTTAGCCCGTTGTACAGATTCCAGAGCTCAGGACGCTGATTCTTTGGGTCCCACTGACCAAAGCGGTCACGGAAGCTAAAGAAACGTTCCTTTGCGCGCGCCTTTTCTTCATCTCTCCGTGCGCCCCCCATAGCGCAGTCAAACTTGAACTCCCCAATCCCGTCCAGGAGGGTGATTGTCTGCAAGGCGTTGCGGCTTGGATTGAGCCCCTCTTCCTCTTTCACCCTGCCTTGCTTGATGGAGTCCTCTACGAGCCGTACGATTAAGTTGGCGCCGATCTTGTCGAGCCACCAGTCCCGGTACTCGAGGGTTTCGGCGAAGTTATGCCCCGTGTCGATATGCATGAGCGGGAAGGGGATCTTACCCGGATAGAACGCCTTCTTTGCCAGGTAGGACATGCAGATCGAGTCTTTCCCGCCGGAGAAGAGCATCACGGGCCGTTCGAACTGCGCCGCCGCCTCGCGGATGACGTAGACCGCTTCGGATTCAAGAATGTCCAGGTTTGTTCTGTGGTATGTTGTCATGGTTTTCTGCATTGCAATTTGTTTGATTGCCGTCCGCCGGAACATGTGAGCTGTCGAAATTAAGAACGCACCAGATGCTCCGAAGCGGCTTTTTATGCCGAATACGGACTCCGCGGATCATACCGGGTACTTTCCGTAAAGAAATCTGTTTCTCGCTGGGAACCGTACGCCTCGTCTGTACTCACATGGTGAAAGCGGATGTCCGAGCGGTTGCAAGTATTGTTTTCATAAATTACTTGTCCAAACCTCCGCTGCGGCAAGTTCTTTGCACGCAGCTGGAAAACCCACGCCTAATCCACAGATGCCTGAGAATTCCGCGAAGCGCGTAATGGACGAAAAACAGTGTGGCCCAGAAAGTATTGAGACTGCCGTATGTACGAATCACCTTCCAATGATGCGCCGCGGCGCTGATCTTGTTGCTCGAGAGTGACTGATTGTGAAAACGGTATCTCGCGGTGATCTTAGGCATAAGATGCGCCACGGTGTCTTTTTTGTTGAGAAGCAGCAGCCAGAGCGCAAAATCCTGTCTCTTTGGTATTTCCGGCATGATCACCTGCTCATGAACGCGCCTGTCCACCATGACCGTAAGCGCACCGATGTTGTTCCACCTGAGAATATCCCTGAAACCCACCCTAAGGGGCATTTTTGTAAAAGCGCCAATATGCTCGGAAAACTCATTCATCGCTTCATAGTAGGTGTAGGAAAAACCGTGTCCCTTCCTGAGCATGAACCTCACCTGGTGATCCAGTTTCCACGGGTACCAGACATCGTCTGAGTCCAGGAACGCAATGAACCGGCCCTGCGCGGTCTCAAGGAGTGCGTTTCGCGCCCGGGCGGCACCAACGTTATTACAGAAGGTCTTTACCTTTACCCGTGGGTCGCTCTTGCGGTACTGCTCGATGATCTCCGCAGAGCCGTCAGTTGAGCCGTCATCAGCAATCAACAACTCCAGATTCCCGTACTCCTGGCAAAGAACCGAATCCACCGCCTCCTCAAGGTACCGGGCGCTGTTATAGACGGGCATGATGACTGAGACAAGCTCACTCATGAAAGCCGCCCTGATATGAACTTCATGATCGATGTCACGGTGAGTGAAAATACAACTGCAACGGATACCGGTTTCCACACAAACTGAGAGGCAAACCTGTACCGGTAGAGCAGGTTGTTCGTGGAACGTATGGAATAGAATGACTCCAAAAGTTTTTTTAATGAAGGAATATTGGCCCCTTTCAAGCCGGTTCTTTCATCACTGAGATAGCAGGTGACATACTTGTCCACTACGGTGTCATATCCGTAGTCCTTCGCTCGTCGGGTGAAATAGTAATCACCTAAGTAGTGGGGAATACCGGCCGGTATCCGCGGTATTTTGCGGAGAAGCAACCGGGGAAAAGCCA
>CAZHXC010000422.1:0-2036 GCA_964536145.1 uncultured Spirochaetales bacterium
CGCGCTCATTGACAAGTACAGTGGCGAAAACAGCGCACGGTACAAGCCGCAGAAAGATCTCATCTACAGGCACGCTGTTGAGATAACCGAAAGCATCCTCTATATGAAGCAGCACAGCGTCAACTGTGTCCCCGCCGCTCTCTATTTCATGACAAAGAGAAGGCCGGATTTTGCTGAAGAAAAGGTGCTCTCATTTATTGAAGATCTTTTTACCGGTGATGAAGGAGTTCCGGCGACCGCCGAGATAATCAAAGAGTTTTTCCGGTCTCAATATCACTGGATGATGAGTGAATGTATTCCGGAAGACGGGGACTACAAGGACGTATTAGTGCGATTTCTGTTGAGCTACCAGGCTGTCGAGAGTTGAGGCATCCGGTTCACGCCTTCGTTGCGCCGGCCGTCGGCTGACGCCGGTCATGCGTCCTACCAGCCGATTCGTACTACTCCTTTAACGTAGTCAAAATGCTTGTCAAGACTGAGTAAGGGCATGGCATACTGCCGGACCAATGCGGCTATCCAGATATCATTTGCCGGAATGGGTGTGCCGCTCATCTTCAGCTCGTATCGTACGTCCGCATAGTGCTCCAAGGTGGATGGATCAGGAAACAGGATCTCAGTTCGCTCGAGGAATTGACCTTTCAACCACTGCTCGAGCTCAACCCTTGCCTTCGACCCGCGCAATCCGTAGACGAATTCCCCGATAGTAACGAAGGTTACCGCCAGTGTATTTGTGCCTTCCAGACGATGAATAAGTGGCCGGTTTTTAATTGCCAGCGCGGAGACGGCGTTCGTATCAAGTATCATTCCCACATATCCGGGTCTACACTACGGAAATCTGCCGCTTCGAACACTTCTTCCAGATCCTCTCTCGCTTGCTCTGAAATTGCCGGTAGTCCCGCCGCCCACTCTGAAAAACTAACCTCATTAGATTCTTTATCATTCAATTCTCGCTCAAGGGCGTCTTCCAAGTATCTGCCTAAAGACTTCCCCTGAAGGGCGGCTTTGGCTTTTGCGCGTCTATAGAGATCGTCACGTATGTTCAGTGTAGTTTTCATATAACATATATATGGTTTTTCCATAAATATGTCAATGATATGCCGGTTCAGTGCCTCCCAGCTTCTCAGAGCCGCCAGGAATCGGGCCAGCGGTCAAAGGCGACACTCTCGATGATATCCTTTCGCACCCGTGCTGCCGTCTCTGAGGCCGCGTGTTTCTCATTTAAGAGCGTTACATCCCCCGGGTATCCGAAAATCACCAGTGTAAGGAGAGTTATGTCTTCAGGGATGTTCAGAATCTCTTTTATAGGAAGCGGACTGAATCCCGCTATCGGATGGGTGTACAGGCCTTCCCTCACACCCTGAAGCAGCATATTGCCAACCGCCATCCCGGTATCAAAAAAAGCGTAGTCGCGCCCGGCGGAGTGTTGGCAATCTAGATCAGCCCGCGTGCAAACCGCCACGATAAAAGGCGCGGCTTTGGCCCAGTAGTTCGCGGAGGCAAGGTGTTCCTTTACCCGGTCAAGCACTTTCTTCTTTTGTACCACGACAAAAAGCCACGGTTGGTTGTTGAAACAAGACGGCGCTAAGACAGCGGATTCCATGATCCGAAGGATTACATCCTCAGGCACAGGTTCGTTTGAGATTGCGCGGTATGCCCTTCTTTTTTCTATTTCCGATAATCTGGTCGACATGAGCTTCCTCCGCTGCGTTTAGAAGTCGTAGTGGAGCTCTACACCGCCGCCTGCGACGATTCCCATCGGTCTTCCCGGCATGAACAGCGGTGAGAAAAAGCCGCGGGCGCCTGTTGTAAAGCTACTCTCGCCGATAGTCAGCCCGGCAAAACCGTGCACAACGGGACCGATCGAGAAGAACGACTCACCTCTGTTTTCCGCGGACGAGTTGTAATCCGGTCCGTAGTGAAAGACTACACCGCCTCCTCCCGCGAGAACCGGTGTACTCCCCGATTCTCCGCCAAAACGGTATTCGTAGGTCACCAGCGGTTCTATCTGCACCATCTGAAACGCCGCTGCAAAGACA
>CAZHXC010000422.1:2046-3640 GCA_964536145.1 uncultured Spirochaetales bacterium
GGAACACAGGGATATTGAACACGACGGTTCCACCGCCGTCCACCGGAACTTTGACATCGAAGTAAACCTCACCGATAGGACCTCCCGGCACACCGGCAGGGGAGCCGACACACATTCTGACGTTGTCGTATCTCCCACCACCCAACACATGGATGCCGAAAGATACGCCCTCTCGTTCCTGTGCGTATGTCACCGTTACGGCAACAACAAACAATACGATCGCTATAAGTATTTTTCGCATGTGAGTCTCCTTTCGCTTTTTTAATCGCGGTGTAAAACAGCGGGATACGGCTTTGACTGGTGCCGCTACTGAATAACCGATCTGTCAGTCGGGACAATCCGCTTTACAACGATTGCGCTGCGGTCCATCATGTCGGGAATCTTTGGCCCAATGTCGTTTTTCCACTCATCGCTTTCGTAGACGGCCTTGTAGAGCTTCTCCCGCTCTTCTTCGCTCTTGAACCGGCGGATCCAGTAGTAGAGGTTCTTGTCTTCCTCATCGACAAAGCTTCCAAGAACCACCATCCCTTTAGAAACCTGAAATGGGATGACCACCTCTTCCATGAACTTCACCCATGCCTCGCGCTTGCTTTCATCCACCATTTTGTACTGTCTGAACTCGTAGAACATTTGTGTCTCCTTGTGTTTGTTGTCGCTGACCGGTGCCGCGTCAGGCCAACTAACCGGCAAGCTTCCGGCCAAGCTCCGCGGCAGCCTCCAATGCTTCCGGATTACCCAGGACATCGGCCTCGGGGCCGCAACATGCGTGGATTATACCTTTAAGCTCCATCTTGAGGAAGCGTGCCGCGTCCTTGAAAGTGCCTGCGGCGTTGACTACCCCGGATGCCAGCGGGTCATGGTCTTCATATGTGAGAAACACACCAAGCCGCTTGCCCGTGAAGGCGCTCCAGTAGCCGTCACCACCTAAGGCATAAAACCTGTCGATGAGTATCTTGAGCTGCGCGCTCATCGTAAAAAAGTAGATTGGCGAGGCGAGAATGATCCCATCGGATTTCTTGATTCTCGACAGGAGGAAGTTACCGTCATCATCGATAATACAACGATCATCACCGCTATTGCGGCAGGCTTCACAGGCTGTGCACGGCGATATCGAATAATCGCCAAGCCTGATTTTTTCAACCGTTGCACCCGCCTGCTCCGCGGCTTCGAGAGCACTGTCAGTCAGGATGTCGCTGTTTCCGCGCATCCTTGGCGTTGATGAGAATGCCGTGATTTTCATGGCGCGATTATAGCATGGTGAGCGTGAGCGGCTGAAGGGGTATAGCATTGAGTGGAGGTCTCGACGCTGAGAATTTGGCGAAATGCCGGGAAACGAGGAGGATGCGCTAATGAAATCCACAACATGCGGCCACGCCGGATATTTTCACCGGACGAGATGAATCGTCACATATCGCCCCTCGTCATTGCTCCGACGACAACCAAATCGCGGTCCTATCCTCTCTGTACGGAGCAAACCTCAAGGTTAAATCGGTTCTGTCAGAAATGCTTGTTGAAAAAATCAGGTAGGAGGCGGGATCGCTCCCGCCGTCCTCCTACACCACCGTACGTACGGTTCCGTATACGGCGGTTCATG
>CAZHXC010000423.1:0-3629 GCA_964536145.1 uncultured Spirochaetales bacterium
CCGCAGAAGTCGTATATGAGCTTTCGAGGACAACATCCGCCTCCTTCAACCCGGCCTCAACGTCTCCCCGCCGGTGAACCGACGGCTCACCGGCGTTGTTGCCGCCTTCTCTGATTGGAGGCGCTCCGGAACGGGAGGCCTCGCCCGCGTCATAGACAAAGGGCAATTCTTCGTATTCAACCTTGATCAGCGAAATCGCCTCTTCAGCCGTCGGCAGGTCATCCGCGGCAACGGCGCCGATTTCGTCGCCTTCAAAGCGTACCGTTTTGTTGAAGAACGTGGCTCTGCCCCGCTGGAGCAGCTCACCGAGCGTGTCGTTAGTGAGGACAAACCTCACGCCCGGCAAGGCCGCCGCCGCGGACACATCGATGCGCTTCACCCGCGCGTGCGGTACGGTGCTCCTCAAAAACTTTCCAATAAGCATGCCCGGGGGTTTGATGTCGTATGTGTAGCGGGCGGTACCGGAAACGCGTTCAAAACCATCTACTCGCGTCTGCGGTTTCCCGACTTTGGTGAGTTTGACCGAATCATCCCAGCGGGCGAGCTCGTCGGTTTCGACAAGCACCTCCTGCTCCTGTATCTTGCCCTCAAACTCGACCTTGATTTTCTTGAATTTCGCCATTTCTTACCTTCCCCTTTTTCTGAGCTCCGCTGCCGTCAGCGCCGAGTTGAAGATCTTTGGATAGGCGCCGCATCTGCAGAGGTTGCCCGATACACCGCGCTTCACTTCTTCGAGCGTCGGGTCAGGATTGTGCTCGAGGAGGTGGGTAACCGCCATCACCTGCCCCGGCGTGCAGAACCCGCATTGATAGCCGTCCTCCTGGATAAACGCCTCCTGGACCGGGTCCGGCTTGCCGTCAGGCGAGAGCCCTTCGATTGTCCGGATCTCCTTTCCGGCACATTCGATTGCGAGGGTAAGGCACGAGTAAACCAGCTTATCGTCTATAATAACGGTGCATGCGCCGCATTGCCCGTTATCACATACTTTCTTGGTACCGGTGAGCGATAGTTCTTCCCGCAGTACATCGAGCAACGATGTCCGTGGTTCAAACTCCAATTGGTAGTCCACACCGTTTACGCGTAAGGTTACCGGAACTCTGCCTGGGCCTTGTACTTCCGGCGTGTTCTGTCCGTTGGGTGTCATGACAATTCCTCCACTTTTTTCATTAAGTATACTTAAATTATAAACTATTTCCATGGCCTTAGCTATGAGAGTTACAGGTCGATCGCAATGATCGCACGGCGAGCCGCGCATGCGCGGCGGCCGGACCACCGGCGCGATCGATGGTAATGACCTCAATCACTTGCTATACTTTGCGCTCACAATACGGAGTAGCCAGCGAAAAACACCAGCGTTACACAGCTTGTAGAAACAGCCGCCAAGGTAAAAGAAAACGTAGAGAAGGTGATCGTCGGGAAGGACGATGTCGTGGAGCTCGCTATCGTCGCCATTCTGTGTGAGGGTCATATTCTTCTCGAAGACGTACCCGGACTTGGCAAGACGCTCCTGGCAAAATCCCTCGCAAAGTCACTCGGGTGCAGTTTCCATCGTATCCAGTGCACCCCTGATCTGCTCCCATCGGACATAACCGGCACCTATATCTTCAATCAGAAGACCGCCGAGTTCGAGTTCAGACCCGGTCCGGTAATATCACAGGTTGTCCTTGCAGACGAGATAAACCGGGCGACGCCCCGTACACAATCGGCCCTGCTCGAGGCGATGCAGGAACGCCAGGTAACCGCTGAGGGTGAGACAATACCACTTCCCCGGCCATTTCTGGTGATGGCAACGCAGAATCCTATCGAGCTCGAAGGCACCTTTCCGCTGCCGGAGGCCCAGCTCGACCGTTTTCTTATGAAAATCGAGATCGGCTATCCTACAACCGAAGAGAGCCGTCAGATACTGACACGCTTCAGGGCGAAGGACCCGCTCGACGAATTGTTGCCGGTAACGTCCGCCGGAGAGTTGAAAGAGATGCAAGCAGCTTGCCGGGAGGTGCATGTGGCAAGCGATGTCGAGGATTACATCATCAGGATTATCGAAGCAACGAGATCTGATAACAAACTGCAACTCGGGGCAAGCCCGCGGGCGATGCTCGCGCTCTACAACGCCTCACAGGCCTTCGCCGCCTTACGGGGCCGGGACTTCGTGATCCCGGACGACATCAAGTATCTTGCAGCGCCCCTACTCGTTCACCGGCTGATACCCAAAACGGAGAGCCGTCTGCGCGGGTTCGAGGCTTCACACACAATAGGCGAGATAGTCGATTCGGTCTTTGTTCCCGTAGAAGAGGAAGATCTCCCCCGGAGGAAGTGAAATGCGGGGCAGATTCTGGATCTTTTTTTCCACGCTCATCGTAGCCGTCGCTCTGATTTTCAAACAGATTCCCCTTCTCGTGATTGCCTTGCTGTTGCTCTTGAGCACCGGAGCATCGGCTGTCTGGAACCGCTACTGCCTGCACCGCGTCGAGTTCTTCCGCACCCTGTCTGACAGAAAGGTCTTCTACGGAGAAGAAGTAGTCTATGAAACGCAAATCGTCAACAGAAAAATCCTGCCGCTTCCATGGTTGCGCATCCAGGATGAGATACCTGAGGATCTCACTCTTCTCAGAGGGGAAGCGGAAAGCAGCACACAAAGACGGGCCGTCATAGATGTAACCTCTCCCATCGGTATCTACCACAAAATAACCCGCAGATATCCGATACAATGCTTGAAACGCGGTGTCTTCGCTTTTGGACCGACGAGAATGCGTTCGGGCGATCTCTTTGGCCTCCGTCAACGCGAGAGGAGCTGCGAACACGTTGCATTCCTTACCGTCTATCCGCGGCTCGTTCCCCTCGAGAAGCTCGGCATCCACTCGCGACAGCTATTTGGCGATATCAGGCTCAAAAACCACCTTTTGCATGACCCGGTGCTTACCGCCGGCGTGCGCGAATACCGCCCCGGGGACAGCATGAAGCGGATTCACTGGAAGTCGAGCGCCCGTCTCGGAAACCTGCAGACCAAGGTTTACGAGCCGACGACAACCATCGACCTAAGCATTTTTCTCGACGTCCGGACGGTGAGAGAGCCGCTCTGGGGTGTCCACACACAACTTCAGGAGCTTGGGATTATTGCGGCGGCTTCCATCACCGGGCATGCACTTGAATGGGGATTCAGGGTTGGATTTTACGCAAACCAGCCGCAATCAAACTCCGAGGCGCCTGTCCGGGTACCTCACAGCCGCCATACGGATCAGCTGGTACACATACTCGATGCGTTGGCGCAGATACATCACTGGGAAACGGTCCCGATACATCAATTCGTTAGACGGGAGGCGCCTTCGGTCCCCTGGGGAAGCACCATCCTGGTCATTGCCGCGGAGCCGTCGGCGGAGCTCGTCTCCACGCTGCATGACCTTCGAAGACCCGGGAGAACGGTAGCGTTGATAAAGCTCGGCGGCGAACCGGAAACAAGCGGCGATACTGCGCTGCCGGTTTATCACATCCGGGACAATATTGCGTGGGAAGTAATTGATTCCATCCGTATTCGGGAGAACCGCCAAGATGGGGCCGATGCGGCGGCTGTCAGCGCAGCGGGCGCTTATGCCGCGGGGGACATCGCGCGGGTCGGTGTTGAGGGGACCGAT
>CAZHXC010000424.1:0-3625 GCA_964536145.1 uncultured Spirochaetales bacterium
TTGGCCGTCATCTGTTCGGCGCTGCTTGCCCCGGCAAGCACCGTAGCCACTACCGGCTCGGACAGTACCCACGCAATCGCCAGCTCCGACAGCGTATGCCCCAGATCCCGGGCAAAGTCGATCAATTTGCCGATGATAGCATAGTTGGCCGGTGTGGCATACTTGTCCAAATAGCGTCGCGTCCGCTCGAACTCTGCAGCGCGGCTGTCGGCCGGCGGCGGCGCACCCTGTTTGTAGCGCCCGGCAAGGAGGCCGTTTGCAAGGACAAAGTAGGGGAAAAGCCCTACATTCATCTCCCTGCAGTAAGGAATCAGCTCCCGTTCCGCGTTTCGCTCGAGCATGTTGTAATGCTCCTGGGTGGTCGCAAAGCGTATCCACCCGTAGCGTTCGGCGATATCGTTACAGCGACAGATCTGCCATGCGCTGTAGTTCGAAGCGCCGATATAGCGGACTTTCCCTGAGCGCACCATGTCTTCCAGGGTGCGCATGGTCTCCTCCATCGGCGTAGTCTGGTCAAAGAGGTGAATCTGATAGAGGTCTACATGGTCGGTTCTCAGGCGCCGCAAACTACCTTCGAGCGCCCTCATCAGGTTGTACCGGGAAGCGCCAAAGTCGTTTTCCCCGTCACCGAGCCTTTGACAACCCTTGGTTCCCAGGAGTATCCGGTCCCGCAAGCCTTCGAGCGCCTCGCCGAGGATCTCCTCCGAGCGCGGCTTTCCGTCCCACCAGGAGCCGTAAATATTAGCGGTGTCGATGTAGTTGACCCCGCCGTCTAAGGCCGCGGCGATGATCTGCTTTGCCTCGGCCACCTGTACACGGCCGCCCCATTGACCGCCGGTGCCCAGGCTGATCGCCGAGATTTTTACCCCGGTTCCGCCTAATTGCCGGTATTCCATATAGTCACCTACCTCTCTTCGAGGCGGTCGGTGGCCGGTGGCGGTTCCGGGGAGAGTGCGGAAACTTCAGCGTACAAGTCCGGGGTCATATCGATCTCAACGGATTTGAGGGATCCTTCGAGCTGTCCCACGTTTCTCGCCCCGATAATCGGCGCGGTAATCGCAGGATGCGCCCCTACCCAGGCTACCGCCAGAGCCGCCGGATCGAACCCTCTCTCACGGGCAAAATCACCAAACCGTTCGGCGACGTCAAAGTAGCCCGCTTCCCTGTATCGTTTCTGGTACATCTCGTTCGAGGTGAGCCTGCCGCTATCCGGGCGTTTGTTTTTCCCGTACTTTCCGGTGAGAAGGCCTGCGCCAAGAGGGCTGTAGGAGATGACACCAAGGTTGTATTCCTTAGCTACAGGAAGAATTTCCACCTCCGCCTGGCGCTTCACCAGGTTGTACATCGGCTGAATTACCTCAAAACCGGCCCAACCTTCTTTGGCTGAGATACCCAACGCCTTTGCGATCTGCCAGGCGGCGTAATTGCTGCACGCCGGATAGAGTATTTTCCCCTGCCGCACCAGATCATCCAGCGCCCGGAGTGACTGCTCCATGGGGAGCGCCTCGTCAAAGTGGTGGACGAAATAGACATCGAGATAATCGGTATTGAGCCGCTTCAGACTTGCCTCTACGGCAAGGTGCAGATTACGGCGGGAGGCGCCTTTTGCGTTTTGGTCCTTTCCCATCTGGCCGAATCCCTTGCTCGTCACTATCAGCTCATTCCTGCTGTCGGCAATGAGCTTTCCAAGGATCTCTTCTGATCTGCCGCCCACATAGACGTTGGCGCAATCGAAAAAGTTGATTCCCGCTTCGCGGCACTTGTTAAAGAGCGCGGCCGATGTCGCTTCATCGGCATCGCCTCCAAAGGACATCGTGCCAAAGCAGAGTTGAGACACCTGGACTCCGGTATTACCCAATAATTTGTATTTCACTTTTGAACCTCCTGTTCTTTGCCGCGTATTTCACATTGACCGGCGCATCTGTGGTTTCCAGATCGCCGCGGCAAAAGCGCGGGACGCACCGGTATCATTTTGTTATTGATGAGAATGGGGAGAATGTCAATGAGGAGCGGTATCGGTCATGCCGATGCTTTGCTCAACCACACCGCGCCAGGTGGTGTACGCCTTTTCGGCGGCCTGTTGTCCACTGTCCGGGGTGTGTACCGATTCTTCGAGATTCAGCTTCGCAATCTCGTCTATTCCCGAGTAGATACCACCACCCAATCCGGCGAGAAACGCCGCTCCGAGCCCGGTAACGTCACTCATGGCGTAGGTATGAGCCGGTACAGCGAGTGTATTTGCCAGCCACTGCGTAACAAAACGGTTTCGGCTGATTCCTCCGTCCACCCGGATAGAAGCACACGCCACACCGCTCTCCTTCTTGACCGCATCGAGGATCGCGCGGATCTGGTAGGGTATCGACTCCAAAGCTGCACGCAGTATGTGTTCTTTTGTAGTGCCAAAGGTGAGACCGTGGATCGAGCCACGGGCATCCATCCGCCAGAAGGGAGCTCCCAGGCCCGAATGTGCGGGGATGAGCACCACGCCGTGGCTCTCTCCGGCGTCGATTGCCGCCTGTTCGAGGGCTTCCGGCTCCGCGAAGAGACCGAGCTCCCGTCCGAGCCAGGTCAGAATTGAGCCTGCACTCACGATGATACCTTCCAGGGCGTAGTCGAGACGTTCCGGAGTGCTGAACCCGATTGTCGACATCGTCGACTTGTAGGCTTCGGGCCGGCCATCGCCCGCGTTGACCAGGATCGAGCAACCTGTACCCAATGTGGCCTTTGTGTCACCCGGCTCGTAGCAGCGCTCACCAAAGAATGCCGATTGGGAATCGCCGATCATTGCCGTTATTGGTACGGGCCGGGGAAGGGCGCCGCCAAAGTCACTTTCGCCGTAGTGGTGCGCAGAAGGATGCGCCGCCGGCAGCCGCAGATCCGGCACTTCGAGGGTGCGTGCAAGCTCATCGTCCCAATGAAGGGTTTCTATATTGAAGAGCAGGGTCCGACACGCGTTGGTGTGGTCGGTCGCGTGGACCGCGCCGTCGGTCAGGCGAAAGAGAAGCCACGAATCCACCGTCCCGAAGAACGCCTCGCCGCGCGCGAGATTCTCGCGCGTAGCCGGATGATTACGGACAAGCCATGTCAGCTTTGTTCCCGAGAAATAGGGATCGATGATCAGTCCGGTTTTTTCACGCACTGCGTGTTCGTAACCCGCCTTTTGCAGCTCCTCGCAGATGCTTACCGACCGCTTGCACTGCCAGAGTATCGCGGGGTGCAAGGCCTCCCCCGCGGCATCCCACACCACAAAGCTCTCGCGCTGGTTGGCGATGCCCGCGCAGGCTATCTCGGACGATCGTATGCGAACCTCGTGCTCGAGCTTTGTGATAAGGTCTCTCACCGCCTCAACGATGCTTCTGTATATCTCCTCCGGGTCCTGCTCCGCCCGGCCGTCGGGAGTAAACTTCGTATTGACCGGCCGAGAGGCGGATGCTACGAGCGTTCCATCTCGGTTGAACACCATTGCCTTTGTGGAACTCGTCCCCTGATCAACCGCGAGGATGTAATTTTTTTCCATACCTTATCTCCCGTGCGCGCCTATTTGTCGCCTATCAACGCGCCTTCCCAGAGGGTTTGCATAGTCTCGGCAAGACCGGCGGGGGATATCCGGTAATGACCGAGAATC
>CAZHXC010000425.1:0-3623 GCA_964536145.1 uncultured Spirochaetales bacterium
TTTCGAGCCACTCTGCGTGGCTGTTTGATGAGTACATGGATGAGCCCGGCAACTTTGGATCGGGAAAGTCCGCCGACGAAATATGCAAGATGCTTGCTCCCCACATCAGGCGGAAACGCCAGGTGGCCTGCCATGCAATCGGCGACCGGGCGGTCCATGAGTTCTGCATTGCGGTGGAACGACTCGCCACGAGGTATCCGTGGACAAAGGATCTCAGAATCAGGATCGAGCACGGTCAGCTCATTAGGGAGGATGATATAAAGAGGATGGCGGACCTCGGGATGCTTGCGTGCGCACAAGCTTCGGCCCTGGGAGACCCGGAAAAGGACCTGAGACTGCTTGGCCCTGAACGGACAAAGAGAGTCTATCCTCACAGATCTCTCCTCGATTCCGGGGTGCGGCTTTCCTTTGGATCCGACTATCCCGGTGAGTCGTTCTACGAACCGTTGCGCGGTATGGATCTTGCGGTCAACCGTGACAGCAAAGAGCGTATCACGGTGGAAGAGGCTTTAGCCTGCTACACTCGTGAAAGCGCTTACGCCGAGCGGAGAGAATCCAGCAAAGGGAGCATCACGCCGGGCAAACTCGCCGATTTTGTCATACTTTCGGATGATCCTCTTTCGATTCCGGCGACGGATATGGGAAAGCTGCGTGTGGTACAGACGATAGTTGGCGGAGAGGCGGTGTACGCCGCGGAGACTCTTGCTGAAATAGAACCGGGTAGCGGCGGCTGAGGGCCGCGTGCGGCCGGAGTGCAAATGGTGCCTGCCCGGCGTTGTCTATCAGCTAGAATAGCAGACGCAAAGCGCCCACGGCGGCGATTATCAGAATCACCGCCTGGAATACCTTCTGCGGTATGAGAGGCAGCAGCTTTATCCCGATAAACGCTCCAAGTGCAATTGCGGGAATCAGCACGGCGCCGGTCAGCAGACTCTGAGCAGTGATCAGGCCCAGCGATGCGCTCAACGGTACCTTCGTGATGTTCACGATGAAGTAGTACCACGCGCCGGTGCCTACGAACTGTTCTTTTGGTAGCCGCATCGCCAGGAGGAAGATGGCTATTGCCGGTCCGGCGGCATTTGCCACCATCGTCGTGTAACCGGCAACGATCCCCATAACCAAAGCAAACCAGATACCCTGTGGGATTGTTTCATCATTCTTTCTCAACATGCGGAACGCCTGCACTGCGAGCATCACAAGAACGATGATCCCGATAATCGGCTTAATCTGCGCGTTTTCCAGCGCGCGCATGGTGAAATACCCCCCGACGATACCCAGAAGCGAGAAGGGAATGAGCCTGAAAAGAAGCTTCCATTGCGTATGACGTTTGTAATATGTTATGGCAAAAACATCTGCGACGAGCAAGAGCGGCAGGAGAAAGCCCGTAGACTCTTTTGCCGGCAGGATGCTTGCAAGTATCGGTACGAAGACCATGAGAACACCGGGGATGCCGGTTTTGTTGATACCGATCAGCATCGACCCGACGACTATGATGATCCATTCGTGAACGGCAAAATCAAACATCCAATTCTCCCGGAATAGCGTTGTCATCTTCAAGCGATTCGTGGATGATGTCACGCTGTACTTTCATGTCCTCAATTTCCTTTATCCAGAACGATTCGCTTCCCCAATCCGGAAAGTGTATCCTGAACCAGTAATCTCCACTCTGCCTCGCCCGCCACACGAGGAAGTAAACCATCCTCATAAACCTGAGCGGTTCGATCAGGCGCAGGTCGGCCGGATCGAGATTGCAGAACTGGTTGTATCCCTCGAGGATGTTGACCAGCTCGCGGCGTGAGTTCTTTGCGTAATCGGGGAGAAGCAGCCAGAGATCCTGGACCGGCGGGCCGTTCGCCATGTCGTCAAAATCGTAGAGGAGCAAACCTTCGTCTCCCCTTTCCAGGATATTACCCCGGTGGCAGTCGCCGTGAAGCCGGTGTATCGTCGCATCTTCAAATAACGGCGTGATGGTCTCGATCAGCTCGCTGCAGATCGTCTCGAACTCCTCTCTGCAATCGGGATGAACCAGCCCGGAGTCGAGAAGCTCATCGAGATACGAACGCGTGCTGACCGATGGAAGTATGAACACGCGGTGATGTGCTGTCCGTTTCTTCCCCGCGACATGACACCGCGCAACCACCGCGCCAAGGCGGTAGTAATCTTCATCGCTCTCCGCATCGAAATTGCGCCCGCCCATGAGGGGGAAGAGCGCGTAGTTGTATGTCTCTTCCCGGCCGGTCTCCGATACCATAACTTCGCACAACGTGTCGTTTTCCAGGTCGGCTATCGGAACCGCCACGGGAATTTCCATCTCTGCACAGTCCGCTATGAACTCGTGCTCATCGAGTATCGCATCGCCGCTCCAGCGACCCGGGCGATAGAACTTGGCGATGAGCGGCGTGCCCTCATCCGTCCGCACGCCGTATACACGGTTTATGTGGCTTGGATACGGCGTAACCGTGCCGTCAAGCCTGACGCCGTATGCCTGTTCGATCGCCCCGATGATTGCTTCGGGCGTGAGGAGCTCAAAGGAACCTGTCTGCATGCGACCCACTATGCATGAACGCGTTGATTTTTGCTACCTGCTAATTGATAACTGCAAAATGCCGGGTTGTTACTTTCTGTCGGAGGCGGCAAGTCGGATCTTCCTCAGGCGTATAGATTTTGGCGTTATCTCGATAAGCTCATCATCACCTATGAATTGAACCGCCCGTTCGAGTGTCATCGGCAGAATCGGCGTGAGCGCTACCGCATCATCCTTACCCGCCGCTCTCATATTGGTGAGTTTCTTTGTGCGGCACGGGTTCACGTTCAAGTCGGTATCGCGATTGTGTTCACCGATTATCATCCCTTCATACACCGGCTCACCCGGAACGATAAAGAGGTTTCCCCTCGGCTCGAGATTGTAGAGAGCGTAAGCTACAGCTTCACCCGTCCGGTCGGCAACAAGCGAGCCGGTATGTCTGCCGGGAAAATCACCGCGGTACGGCTCGTACCCGGAAAGAATCGAGTTCATGATACCGGTGCCCTTGGTATCGGTGAGAAACTCATCACGGTAACCGATAAGCGCCCGGGAAGGGACACTGAATTCTATCCGCACCCTCCCTGATTCATGATTCACAAAGGTAAGCATTTTACCTTTTCTCTTTGACAGTTTTTCGGTGACTGTTCCCATGAATGTATCTTCACAATCAATAAAAAGGTGCTCTACCGGTTCGAGCTTTTTGCCATTCTCATAATGATATATAACTTCCGGTCTCCCGACACAGAACTCGTATCCCTCTCTACGCATAGTTTCTATGAGAATCACCATCTGAAACTCGCCCCTTCCCTGGACCAGAAAAGTTTCGCCCTTGTCCGCGGGTACTACCTGCATGGAGACGTTCTGAAGCGCCTCCTTCTGAAGCCTTTCAAAGACCTTTGTCGCCTGGACAAACCGCCCCTCCCTGCCGGCGAAGGGTGAGTTGTTCCGGGAGAATTTCATAGATACCGTCGGCTCGTCCACAACGATACGTTTGAGTGCCTCGGGCTTTTCCGCACTGCAGATCGTGTCCCCGATGTGGACACGATCGATGCCCGCGAGCAGCACGCCGGCGGCCTGAATCAGCCGGCGATCGATCGAC
>CAZHXC010000426.1:0-1270 GCA_964536145.1 uncultured Spirochaetales bacterium
GGAGTATGTGCCGCCGCGACAGGACCTCCCGCACGGTGGGAATTTCCTCTATCAGCTCACCGGCGAGGAGCCCGATGAGTTCGAAGGGAAGGTCATGGATGACGCCCTCATCCTGCACGCTGAACACGGGCTCAACGCTTCGACCTTCACCGCCATAGTCGTCGCTTCAACCATTTCAACCTGCTACTCGAGCATATCCGCCGCCATCGGCGCGCTGTACGGGTCGCTTCACGGCGGAGCAAATGAGAAGGTGATGAACATGGTTGAGGAAATAGGTGATCCTTCGCGCGCCAAGGCGTATGTAGACAACGTGCTCGACTCACGCGGCAAGATCATGGGTATGGGACACCGCGTCTACAGAGCCAAGGATCCCCGCGCAATCATCATGGAAGAGTATCTGCTCGAGCTCTCGAAGCGGAAGAACAACATGCGCTACTACGAGATACTCAAGGAAGTGGAAAAAGCCTTCAGGGATCGGATGGAGGAGAAAGGAAAGCCGATCTATCCGAACGTCGATTTCTTCTCCGGGGCAATCTACAATCTTCTCGGCATCCCCACCGAGCTGTTTACGCCGATTTTCGCCATGTCCCGGGTCTCCGGTTGGCTTGCCCACATCCTAGAACAACGTGAAGACAACCGGTTATTCAGACCAAGAGCGCTCTACACAGGCAGCGAAGGCCGCCCCTTTGTTCCACTCGAGCAGAGGTAGCGACCATCTCCAGCGGCTGAAGACGGCCTTGGCCGCTGGAGCCCCTCCATCTCCGCCTCAGATTTCGACATGCCTCCCAGGCGCCTTGACCGGGGTTTCCATCTCTGCATAATGGCTTTTACATCAAACAAAGCAGGAGATACGTATGCAGGACGCCGTGGAGTACATCAGTGGACTTATGTCCCGCGCCCGAATAGCGCAGGCTCAGATTGAGTATGAAACTCAGGAAAAAGTTGATGAAGTAGTCCGACGGGTGGCGTGGTCCGGGGCGCGTCCGGATTTTGCCGAGCCGTATGCAAAACTCTGCGCGGAAGATACCGCGATGGGCTATGCACCGCACAAGTACGCAAAAATGCAGGTGAAGATAAAGGGTGTCCTTCGTGACATGCTCAGGGCTAAGAGTGTTGGTGTGGTGTATGACGATGAAGCTACCGGTATCATGAAGATCGCCAAACCGATGGGTGTTGTGGGCGCGCTTCTACCGGTTACGAACGGAGAAGCTACTCCCTTTATAAAAGCCCTCCATGCACTGAAAACACGGAATGCCATCATTCTCGCGCC
>CAZHXC010000426.1:1280-3620 GCA_964536145.1 uncultured Spirochaetales bacterium
CGTGGAGCAGATGCGTGCCGCGGTTAAGGCAAGCGGATGGCCGGAGGACCTGATTATCGGCATCGAGGATGTTTCCCTCGACAGAAGCAAGGAGCTCATGAAGCAGTGCGACCTGATCCTTGCCACCGGAGGCGCCGGCATGGTGCGGGCGGCCTATTCGAGCGGTACGCCGAGTGAAGGTGTGGGAGCGGGCAACTCGGTCTGTGTCGTGGATGAAACCGCGGATTTGGCCGATGCGGCGGACAAGATCATGCGGTCCAAAACCTTTGACTACGCAACGAGCTGTTCAACCGAGAACTCGGTATGTATCGAAGAGAGCGTATATGATGATATGATCGCCGAGCTGCAGAAGGCCGGCGGGTATCTCTGCTCGGGGGATGAGAAGGGGAAGCTTCAATCGGCCATGTGGACTGAAAAGGGCTTAAACCGGGATATCGTGGCACAGCCGCCTCACAAGATCGCGCAGATAGCGGGTATAGATCTTCCCGAGGACCGAAAATTTATCATGGTTGAAGAAACCGGTGTGGGGAAAGCCTATCCGTTCTCCGGTGAAAAGCTTTCTGTTGTGTGCGCTATCTACAAGTGGAAGGGGTTTGAAAACGCGATAGATCTCGTAAACAGGATCACTACCCACTCGGGCCCCGGTCACTCATGTGGTATCCACACAACAAGGGACGACAGAATCCTCGATCTGTCTACGGCAGTGCGGGTCTCACGGGTGATGATCCGGCAACCTCAATGCCTTGCGAACTCCGGGGCTTGGACAAACGGTATGCCGATGTCATTGACCCTCGGATGCGGTTCCTGGGGAGGCAACAGCACCGCAGGGAACATCACCTGGGAACATCTTCTCAACTACACGTGGGTGTCAAAGCCGATTCCGAGCACAGAACCGACCGATGAGGCGCTTTTTGGCGATATCATGCGCGAAGGTTCGCAGGGCGCTGTGCCGGTTTAGGGAGGTAATTGGGGCCGGCTTTGAGCCGCGCGGTTGGTGAGAGGTGACTTAGCCGGCCGCCCTCTTCAGATCAATGGTCACCGTTCGCTCCTCGACCTCTATTACGGCATAGTGGCCGTTACGGGCGGCTCCCGGGTTTACGGCTTTGGCGTTTCCGATGGTATCGGTGCCGATACTCTCATGGATGTGACCCGTAAGACAGAGAAAAGCTTCCGACGCCTCGAGAAAATCCCTTACCGCCTTACTTCCCACGTGACCGCCCGAGCTTATCCTGTCGAGTTTTGAGTCGGCCGGCGGCTGGTGTATGACGGCGATGTCCACAGAATCATATGCGGAAGCCAACTTCTTGAAACGATCGGCGTATTCCTCCTCAGTGAACTCGGTAGGTGTTTTTCCCGGAGCCGGGAGTGAACCGCCCATCCCGCAAACGGTGTAGCTATTCACAGTGTGGACAACACCGTCTACCGAAACCCCGGCCTCATCGAGGTACTCGGCTACACCGGACCGGTCGCAGTTACCGGGCACGGCAAGGAGATTGGGATTCAGCCGAGTCACCGCTTCGACAATGGCCGCAGCCTTGCGCTTGCCGCCGAAGTTCGTGATGTCGCCGGAAAGGATGACCAGATCCGTGGAACTGATTTCTCCGGCGATTTGCTCAATGAGCCCGTCGTTGCCGTGCAAGTCCGAAATCTGAATAATTCTCATGGGTTTTCAAACAATGCGTCGTCATCATCGTCGTCATCAAAGCGCATCTCGGCCAGATCAATACCGGAGCGCCGCAGATAACGCCGGTCAACGCGCTTCTCCCTGTTTCTCAGTTGTATCTGTCTTCTCAAGCCACGCCCGAGAAGGACGAGGATGTCCTCAAGCAATTCGTTAAAGTGCGGAGAATCGATATGATAGAGAATGACATCATAGAGCGCGGTAAGGAGAAACTGCGGGTTTCTGTAAATCCCTGAGCGGAAGAGCCCTTTTGCAGTCCCCTCCCGCAGGATCTCGACAAGTATTGACTTTACCCGCGACCGTATGTCGTTACCGCGGCTCCTCCGCTCTTCTGTGCCCGGGAAGATGTACCGTTCGTCATTGGCCAATACACCGCGAAGCATCGGATTATGCCGGACTCCAAGAGTCACAAACCTGTAGGTGACCCGGAGCTTGTTTATGGGTGAATGCAGGTTCGAAATAATTTTCTCGAGCCTCTTTGCACCGTCATTTTCGATTGTATCGAGTACAGCTCCGTAGAAATCCTCTTTGCCATCGAAATAGCTATAGAAAGACCCCGTGCTTATTCCCGCCGCCTTTGCAACGTCATCAATATTGACGTCCCGGTAGCCGTATTGAGAGAAGAGCCGGTGACCGATTCTTATGAGCGTTGATCGCTT
>CAZHXC010000427.1:0-3617 GCA_964536145.1 uncultured Spirochaetales bacterium
CCGGTGCGGCTCCCTGGCGAAAATTTCTTTTACCAACGCCTGAACCGCAGGTATCCGTGTGGATCCGCCAACCAAAATCACCTCATCGATATCCGACGGAGAAGCACCGGCGTCTTTCAGCGCCTGACGGCACGGTTCTTTTGTATTGTCGATCAGATCCCCTATCAATTGCTCGAACTTTGCACGGGTGAGGCTGTACTGCAGGTGTTTCGGTCCTGAGGCATCCGCGGTAATAAACGGAAGATTGATATCTGTTGTTTGAGCACTCGAAAGCTCGATTTTCGCCTTCTCCGCGGCTTCACGAAGCCTCTGCAGGGCCATTCTGTCCTGAGAAAGATCGATGCTCTGATCATTCTTGAAGCTCGTGACCAGCCAGTCGATCACCCTTTGATCAAAGTTATCGCCACCGAGGTGCGTATCACCATTCGTGGACTTCACCTCGAACACCCCGTCTCCGAGCTCGAGAATCGAAATATCAAAAGTACCGCCGCCAAGGTCGTATACGGCAATTCGCTCTTCTTTCTGTTCTTTCCCCAGACCGTAGGCCAAAGCCGCAGCCGTAGGCTCATTTACGATCCTCTTTACTTCCAGGCCGGCGATCTTTCCTGCGTCCTTTGTCGCCTGACGTTGCGAATCGTTGAAGTAAGCAGGAACGGTTATCACCGCTTCGGACACGGTTTCACCGAGATAATCCTCCGCAGTCTTCTTCATTTTCTGCAGGGTGGCGGCGGAGATCTCCGGAGGGGAATACTCGTTTCCTGCGACATGAATCCGGCAATCCCCGTTACTCGATTCCCTTACATCAAACGGTACCATCTTGATTTCAGCGGGAACTTCAGAATACTTCCGGCCCATAAACCGTTTGATGGAATAGACGGTGTTTTCAGGATTTGTGATAATCTGATTCTTCGCCGGCTGTCCGACGAGTCGCTCCCCTTTTGCGGTAAAACCGACGATAGAGGGAGTGGTGCGCTGCGGCTCTCCGCCTTCCATGACGGCCACACACGAGTTTGTTGTTCCAAGATCGATGCCAATTATTCGTCCCATTTTAGTGTCTCCTACTGTTTTCCTCTGAGATTACGGCGTTTCATTCTTCAGATCCGTCATCCTGCGCCGTTTCGCTTTGATTGTTCTCTGCCGGTATAGCTACGCGAACCTTCGCGTGACGCAAGACCCGGTCATGAAGCATATAACCTTTCTGTAGATCCTCAATCACTGTCTGCACGGATACATCCGGTGATTGCTCAGCTGCAACCGCTTCGTGTAGCTCAGGATCAAACTCTTCCCCTTCACTCTCGAAACGTTTCAAACCGTACTTGCTTTCGAGCGTATTCGTAAGCTGCTTTTCAATCATATCGACACCGGTGTGGAAGGTATCGAAATCTCGCGACGCTTCCGACGACTTAATAGCACGCTCAAAGTTATCTATGGTCTCTACCAGATCAAGGAGAAGACTCGTATTTGCATACCGTATCGCTTCCTCACGTTCGCGGACAAGTCTCTTCCTGAAGTTTTCGAAATCTGCCTGTTTTCGCAATAGCTGATCTTTCAATTCAGCTATTTCCTGCTCCAAAGAGGCAACCCTATCGGCAGCGTCATTATCCTTGCCGGTCTCCGGCGCCGCTCGCTGCTCCTTACTCTTCTGCTCATCCCGTTCGGCGTTTGCCGGGCCGCCGGATTCAAATGCGGCGACATCCTCCTGCTCCTCTGCTGCCGACTCTGATACACGGGCCTTTTTTTCCTTTGACATGATTACCCCTGTGCTTGAATCTTGTGCAGTTAAGATACTAAAGAGGATCAAACCCCGTCAAGCAAACAGGTGAATACATATTGTCCTAAATACAATCGATTGAATCGCACAGCCTGTCCCGTATTTCTTGATCAGGGGGGGCAAAATAGGTACCTTAATGGTGCTCAGTGAACAGTAGAGGAGCGCCCGGTGGCAATTGTTAGTCTTGATAATGTAGTGAAAGTGTACCCTCTCGGCAAGACCGAAGTACACGCTGTAAGGGGCGTTACTTTTGATATTCAACGCGGTGACTTCATTTCCATCGCCGGACCATCGGGCTCAGGGAAATCGACCATCCTCAACATGATCGGATGCATCGACGTGCCCACGGAAGGAACCGTCACCATAAACGGCCGGGTTACCGGGAGTTTAGGCGACAAGGAGATAACCGAGCTGAGGCATGAGGTGATCGGATTCATTTTTCAATCCTTTAATCTCGTACCGGTACTCAACGTATACGAGAATATCGAGTTCCCGCTCCTGCTCGGGTCGGACAAAGCGGCAAAAAAAGAGAAGATCGAGTGGATAGACTATCTGATAGATGCCGTGGGGCTTTCCGAATGGAGAAAGCACCGGCCGAACGAGCTTTCAGGCGGACAACGGCAGCGCGTGGCGATAGCACGGGCAATGGTAACAAAACCCCAGATTGTTCTTGCCGATGAACCGACGGCCAACCTGGATTCGGAGACCGGAGAGGGCATCATCAGTCTCATGAAAAAGATAAACAGAGAGATGAATACTACGTTCATTTTTTCCACGCACGATCCTGCGATAGTAAAAATCGCCGATCACATCATCAGGCTTCTCGACGGTACGGTGACTGAAAACATCCGCCCGGAGAGTGAAAGAGTACACTAAATGCCGGTATTATTTCGTATTGCCGCTCGAAATTTGCGCGAGCACAAGTCAAAGACTTTTATCATCGGAACAATTATAGCTGTAGGCGTGATAGTCCTTGTCGTCGGTAATTCGCTGATGGATACCGCATCCAAGGGGATCGAACGCGGATTCATTGACAACTATACCGGTGATATCATGATAAGCGGTGTCGCGGAAGGGGACGTCTCCCTCTTTGGTGTCCAATCTCCCGGCGGAATCGAAGACACTCCCAGGCTCCCCAACTATGACAGCATCGTTGCATACTTGGAAAGCAGAGAGGACATAACCAATTTCACCTCCCAGACAAGCGGGTTTTCACGATTATCCCTGGAGGAGTATTCGGGCGGCACGATTACCGTACTCTTCGGCATCAACCCCGTTTCTTACAGATCGATGTTTGACAACCTGACCTTTGTAGAGGGCCGCGACCTGTTGCCGGGTGAAGAGGGCGTTACCATTTCAACGGAGAGACTCAAGGAGCTCGAAAAGCAGGTTTCCGAGGAAACGACCGAGGAAACCGGAGAGGAAGTAACCGTAGATTTGCAGATTGGTGATGAAATCCTGCTGACGAGTTTTGGAAACGCCGGCATCAAGATACGGGAAGTACCGATAATTGGAGTGTTCGAGCTTGACCACGCAAGTGAAGGACTCGGGATAGATCTCATTTCGTTTGTCGATATTCAAACCTCACGGGCCTTAAACGGGCTTACCATCGGCTATCAGGGTGAGTTTGACCTCGAAAGCCGGGAAACCGAGCTTCTGGAAAGCGAAAACGTAGAAGACCTCTTCTCTCTCGAGTTTTCGGTGGAACAGACCGATGCGGAAAGCGGCTTTGATACCGAGGCTCTCGACACGATTCTCGGAGACACCACGGTAAGAGACGCCGCGCTCGAAGTCGACACCGGTTCCTGGCACTACATACTTCTGGAAGTTGATAACAAGAGGCGGG
>CAZHXC010000428.1:0-3609 GCA_964536145.1 uncultured Spirochaetales bacterium
GGCCGCGACCACCGCCCCCATGCTTGTCCCGCCAATCATGTCTATGGGAACACCCGCCTCTTGCAGCGCCCTTATTACCCCGATATGCGCATACCCGCGTGCGCCGCCTCCGCCGAGCACCAGCCCAACGCCCCTGCCGGTCAGAAGCCGCGCGAGCCGTCGAAAGTCTTCCTGTTCCTCCGGGTGAACATGGAAGTGTTTGTCCACGTTGCGACGGTTAAGCCAGCTGATCGTGTTAACCGGGAGCTCGTTCTTAGCGGCATGCAGCAACACCAGGTGTCTGCAGCAGGTGGTTATGCTTTTTTCCGGGCCCAGACACTGAGCTTCAACACCGCCGGGCTCCGGGTTGCTTGCGGCATCGGCGATTATCAAGACTGTGTCTGCCTGTCTGAGGCATCTTCTTGACCAGTTGGAATCATCGAAATCCGTCTCGTAGATTACCAGAGAAAACTTCGCTTCCAGGTCATCGAGCCAGGTCTCGAGCCTGATGTTGTTCGGTCCCGAAGGCGGTGTTTGCGAGATACCGGTTGTGCCGAGTAAGCCGTCTATTTTTTTGCTGTTGATACAGATCGCCTCGCTTAAGCCGACAAGCGCGGACACCAGGTTCTGAGAAAAGCCGGCGATGTCGACGGTCCTATCGGCGGCCACCAGAGCGATGTTCGTAACCGACTCGACCGCCTTGGTAGACGTGATATTCGTACGTAGCCTGCGAATGAGAATTTGAGAGATTTGCATGATCACCTGCGGATACCGGGCGGACATGCTCTCAAAAGCCTGTTTGGAAAACCGGATAAGCGCGGTGTCCCGTACCGCGTAAATGCTCGCCGATCTCTCTTCTCCGGTGAAGAGGGCCATTTCCCGAACGCTCTCTCCACGCGTTATTTCTCCCACAACACGAGGGGCTCCGTCCGGGTCCTCTAAGACAGCCTTCAGGCGGCCGCTAATTACGATATAGAGGCTATCTCCACAAATCCCCCTGTCTGAAAAGCAACTCGCCGCCGCCAAGGCGTTTCCACTCAATATTCTCTTCTATATTAGTAACTATTTTGTCATCCAGTTTTCCGAACAGCCTGGGAAGAATGTCGTACAATCTGTATCTTTGCAAACGCCGGTGAATAAACTCAGCCAGATGCTTAAGCGTTTCCCCGTCGCTCTCCGTTAGGCGTTCAATTACCGTTCTTGGGATTTTGACGAGCTCCGCGTCCGTTTCGGCGCGAATCGACGCGGTGTGCATTCCGCCGGTCAAGAATTGGATTTCCCCCGTCGGTTCTCCAGGGTGAATCTTCCCCTTTATTTCATCGGTGGCGTCTTCACCCGTGCGATATACAGACAACCGGCCGGAGAGGACGATGTACATTGCGTCACTCAAGGCTCCCTGATCGAAGAGCGTCGCGCCCTTTGCCAGAGGTACTTTTTCAATACACGAAGAGAGGATGTGTGCTTTTTCCCCGGAGAGCTCACCAAAGATGCCGGAGGAGGAAATGGAGGAAAGCAATGCAGAGAATATGCGGGCACAAGGACCTGTACTCAAGCAAGGGTTGGATTGTGAGAGTGTGGATTGGTATCTTTTGAGTGTGAACACACTGCAATCAACAGACATGGTCCGCTCGGCAATCCTTGGGGCGCTTGTTGCAGATGCCTCAGGCATGGGGCTTCACTGGATCTACTCGCAGGGGAAGATTGCATCCGCAGTGAAATCAAACGGCGGGGTCGCCGAGTTCCTGGAACCTGATCCGGCCAACTATACGGGGGTACCAGCTTTCTTCGCACACCCCCGTAAACACGCAGGCAATAGCTCCAACTACGGTGAGTACATCTACGTGCTTCTTAAGGCGATCAGCGAAGAGGGTTTTGATCGCGGCGCCTACATCCGCGCCTTTCAGGAACACTTTGGCGTGGGCGGCGAGTACGTGGGCTATGCCGATGGGCCAATGCGGGAGACGATTTTCAACATCGCGGCGACAGGCAAAGAGATTGAACGGGCCGTGTTGGCGGCGGACAGCTCGCTGAATGAAGACCGGCGCAAAGCCGCCGCCCATTATGTAGCGCGTTACTACTTTGAGCACGACATTGAAGGTCTCAAGCAGATAATTCGCAATCCCCTCCGGCTGCAAGAGTGGAGCAAGGAGGAGTTGGATGAAGCCGACATGCTGGTCGACCAGGTGAGCAGCGCAGTCGGTGAGATTGGCCCGGACGATGACCAGATGCCTGCTCTCAGCAGGTCCGCAGTTCTCGCCCACTTCTACGAGGGTGATAAGCTTGACGCAATGGTCAGCCGGGCGGTTCGCATCACCAACAATAACGATGATGCAGTTGCGTACTCGATTTTCGCGGCCCGCGTTCTCCGCGACCTTTACAAAGAGGGGCGGCCTGCGGCTACAGATGCACCCGAGGCGCTGCGGCGGCTCATTCAACGGCATATCTCGACTCTGGATGATCACGCCCGCGGGCTCGTAGAAGAGGCACTCTCAATGGAGGCGCTTGATTACCGCGGCGCTGGGAAGAAGTTTGGCATGGCATGCCATGTTCATATGGCGGTGCCCCTTGTGATCCACCTGTTGCTCACGACATCGGGCTATAGTGAAGCAAATAGAGTCAATATTCTCGCCGGCGGTGATAACTGCGGCCGTACAGTTTTGCTCGGCGCGCTCGGAGGAGCCCTCTACGGCTCAGGTGGTGATCACGGAATACCGGTAGCGTGGATTGAACGGTCCACCATTATCGGCAAGGCCAAAGAGACCAGGGGTGGCAAACTGCTGCTCGGGGCGGTCTGAAGCAAAGCCAGGCGGCGTGCCGCCTCCTTGCCGCCACCGTGCGGCCATCGGCAAACCTCATCTACACCATGTATTTCAGGTCCGATGTGTAAGTAGGGTAGGCCCACGGCGTCTCGCGGAACTCATCCGCGGTCATTCCGCTCCGGATCGCTGCCGTGAAAACGTTGATCTGTTCACCTGCGTAGGGACTTGCAAGAGAGGCGCCCAGGAGCCGGCCGCTCTTCGCATCCGCCACCGTCTCATAGTAGACCACCGAACCTCCCAGTCTCCGGTAACTGGCCCATGCGTCGCCGCGTCCGGATTTCACCGTGACCTCTTGGCCTGATGACCGGGCCTGGTCCGGAGTCAGACCGATCGTCGCCATCTGGGGACGTGTGAACACTACCGACGGTATGAGATCATAGTCGATCTGCCGCGAGCGCGGCTTGATGATGTTGGCGGCGGCTATGCGTCCCTCCATGTCGCTGATTGGTGAGAGCTGCTTTGTGGCCACGCAGTCACCGGCGGCGAATATGCCCTTGGCTGAGGTTTCCATGTACTCGTTCGCCTCGATCCCCCGTCCGGACGCCTTCACCTCAACGGCATCGAGCCCCAGATCCTCTACATTGGGCGCCCTGCCTATCGCGCCCATAACCCACGCCGCGTTGAACCGACCCTTTTCCTTTGTTGTTACCGTGTAGCCATCCCGGCTTTGCTCTATCCCGGTCACGCTCACCCCGGTGACAAAGGAGATTCCTTCCTGTTCCCCGGCCTGGATCACCGGGTCCACGAGTGAAGCCGGAAACTGCGGCAGGAGCCGCGGCCCCCGCTGCAGGATAGTGACGTTCGAGCCGGC
>CAZHXC010000429.1:0-2250 GCA_964536145.1 uncultured Spirochaetales bacterium
GTATCCTCCATCCGTCGAAAGCGTTGTTCAACACCTTGAATCTACCGGTCACTTCGTCCGCCTCGATTGCCGTGCCGGTTATTGACGAACCATACAGTATGTTATTCACAATCAGGGTATCGCCGCTGTTTGCAAGGAGAATTCCCCGGCTCATGTTTTCGCCGTCACCAATAGAAATGGTATTGTTGACAAAGGCGAGCGAGGAGTCCGTTACCATAGACCCAATGAAATCCCGTGTATCCGCCCCGCTTAACATGTTGTTCGATACCGTTCCCGTACTATTGACAAAATCGAGGAGATAGATGAACTCTCTTCCCTCCAGTCCGCGCACCCTGCACGAGTCAACAAGCAGCTCCGTTCCTTCCGCCCTGATAGCGGCCACACCTCTCGAAGCGCGGACATCAACGTTGCAGTTGGTTATCTTCACATCAGAAAAAGAGGCGTCGATAGCGGTGGAAATCCAAGCGGAACGGTTGCCGATAAAAATCGATCCTTGTGCTTCAAAATTGGATTCCTGTAGCCTGACGGCTATAGCTTTTGCTTTGCCTTGACCAGAGTCTATTCTCGAGCCCTGGATATTCACCGAGCTCGAGGCAGCAACAAGCCCGAAGGTCCGTTTGCCGCTACCCGGTTCCAGCACACACGCACTGAGCGAAAGCTGCTCCACGGCTGACGCCCGGATGATAGCGGCATCTTCAAGCGCATCTTCGTAGGAAAGAGAGCTTTCGCTCATATCGAATATCCTGCCCGATGACCTGACGAGCTCGGTACCCGCGAAATCCTTTACCGAAAAAAGCGTCTTGCGAACGCGCACATCTCCTGAAATCTGGTCATAAACCGGCTTCGTCCCGTGGGACTCCAAGGCAAACGCGCAATTCACGATTTCAAGGGTTCCGCCGTTTTGACGTACGAGCGTACCCTCTATTCCTTCCGCCGCCGGCCTCACTGCGAGACTCTTTAGCACAACCTTGGATCCATCCTCAACATTCAACACGGCCTGTTCGTGGGAGAACTCACCGGCGATCAGGAGTTGTGTTGTATCCGATGAGTTTGTCTCTTTCCAGTTGCTTCCTGAGAAACCTCCGTAGATGGCCAAATCTCCGCTGAACCGAATGGGCTCATAGATCGAATATGACCCTTCAGAGAGGTAGATCGTTTTTCGTTCCGAGTTTTCAGCTTCATCTATCGCCGCCGCAAGCGTCCTGAAAGGTTTGTTTCGCGAACCATCAAAAATGTCGTTTCCGTTTTCTGAGACATAAATGACCTGTCTATCAATGTAGGCGGTCCATTCACGAGTCTGTCTACTCCTGTTGCCCGCTTCATCTTTTACGTACGCCTTGATAACGTATGTATCAATACCGCCGGATACCGAATGGAGTGTAACGGGTCCCGTGTAGCGTACGAAGCTTCCCTCATTTACCGAAACGTATGCGTCGCCCTCCGTATATTCAAGTTCCACCTGAAAGTCGTCCTGAAAGAACATCTCATCCTGCCATCCGGGTATCTCCGGCGGTGGAGGCGGAGTTTTATCAATGGTAAACCGAACAATTTGCTCTTTTACCGGAGAGCGGTCTCCCGATTTGAAAACTGCAGCCCTTACCGCAAACCGCAAGGTTTCCCCGGGTGCTGCGTCAAAGTTCAATGTATCGGGCATCTGGGTAGAAAACGGGCTCAGTTCAGACGGAATCGGGCCGTTGGTTGTTACCTCGTAACGTACATCGGACTGTTCTTCCGATCTGACGAGCGTACACCGCGAATTGTAGATCTTGCCGTTTTCGACGCCGGTGAACAGGCTCTCGGCGGTTCTCCCGGGAAGGGAGAGCGGCATGGATCCAACCTCACTCCGGTTTCCGGCCTTGTCCTTTAGGTAGTACTGAAAGGTGAGGGATCCTTCGATTTCATCGAAAGGAATGGTAAATGGCCCTGAGTAGTCGAGATAGGTATCCAGAGACGCCCCTCTTTCTGAAGAGATCAGGTAGTACAGGCGGTTTTCGCTTATGCCGGGCCATGAGATCGACACCGTCGAATCACCCGCGAACTTAACGGCAGGATCACCGGGGGTTTCCGGCGCATCTTTGTCGATCATAAAACGAGCTACCGTTTGAGGACTCTCGTTCTTCACTTCATCCAGAGACAAAAACCGAACTGTGTAGAGAACCTCCCTCCCCGCCTCTCCGGCCAGGGTCAGTGCTTCATCAAAAACACTCGACGCCTCCGTAGGTGGCGCCGGGAGGCTGCCGTCGGTCGTAT
>CAZHXC010000429.1:2260-2523 GCA_964536145.1 uncultured Spirochaetales bacterium
ACGGCAGGATTGACCGTGGTGTTTCCCGCATTGTCTCTTGCCGCCACCGAAAACTTATACGTTTTTTCGTTTCCGTCATCCGTATCGAGATGTATGGGACCTGGAAACTTCCGCCCATTGTCACCGAGCGGATCGCCAAGCTCTTGCTCATCAGCAGCAACAGAGATCAACACCTCGTCACTCGCGTTAGCAGGAGGCAAAATCGTAACGCCATGTGCGTAAGAAGCTCCGTTTTGGAATCCTGAAGGAACCGGTACGGCCGG
>CAZHXC010000429.1:2533-3606 GCA_964536145.1 uncultured Spirochaetales bacterium
CTCACCTGCAAGAAAGCCCCTGTCAAAAAAGGGCCTAATTTTCACGCGATACACGATACTCTCTCCGGGGTTGCCCTCGAAGACTATTTCGTCCTCGAGGAGCAATGCTTCATTGTCCGGATCAGGCGGCTCGCTTCCATCGGTAGTGAATGTGTAGGAAACCGACGGCCGGTTGTTTCCAGATTTCAATGCAATCTTTTGTGACGACGAGTAGATGCCTCCGGATTCCGGAGCGCTGAAGTCCGGCAAATAAGGCTTCCGCCTGTCGTCGACATATGTGAAGGTATCCGACACAGGGCCGACGTTACCGCTCGTATCTATCGCGACAGCCTTTATTCTCCGTTCGTTCAACTCTCCGTCAACGGGTTCAACCGGTATTGCACCGCTGTAGCGGTCCGAGGTCCTGCCCGGAGTTGGAGGGTCGGACCCGTCGGTGGTCATCGTGTAGAAGACCGTTCCGGTGCTGCGTATTGTGATCTCACCCTCTGCGGACCGTATTTCCGGTTTTCCCGGAGGTGCTTTATCAATCAATACCCTGAACGGATCAGTCGGGGAGGAAAGATTACCTGCGTTGTCTCTGGCCGCAAAACGGAAAGCGAAAATCCTTTCCATGCCATAGGGTACGTCAAGGGATATCAATCCGTCGCTCGTATACGAACCCAATGTTGGTTCCGCCGGCAGGCTGTCATCAAGCGTCATTTCAAACAAAACTCTCGAGCCGAACTCACTGCTGACACCTACGGTAATACCGCCGGCGTTGTTCTGACCGAGATAGGTAATTTCAGGTGCTGCAGGCGCTATCCTGTCAAAGGTCACAAGTGCTGAAGAAATCCCGCTTTTTCTTCCGTTAGATCCATACGCCGATGCCTTAACAATGAGCGATCCGGCTTCGCTGCCCTCGGGAAGATTCAGGATGAACGGCCCCTCATACTCGAGCGACGACGTGTCCGGAGAGGTACCGTCTATGGTGTAGTAGATCTCAGCATCGTCCGGACCAAGTATCGTCACTTCTGCGTCTTCCTTCACCGGCGGTTTCCGCCCGAAGACGATTTCAGGTTGAGAGGGCGTTCTGT
>CAZHXC010000430.1:0-3604 GCA_964536145.1 uncultured Spirochaetales bacterium
TGGGCAAAAAGGGGCGCGGCTATATAAAAAAGAGGATCAATGATTTCAATAATCAGAACGCTCTTCCTTTCTTTGTGCTTGCCGACTTGGACGAAGATGAATGCGCTCCGGTTCTGATAAAAAGTTGGATGAGGAGACCGCTCCAGCAGAATATCGTATTTAGAATCGCTGTTCGGGAAGTCGAATCGTGGCTTCTTGCCGATACAAGAGGATTCTCTCTGTATTGTAGACTGGAGCATTCTCTGGTCAAGAAGAAAGTAAATAAGCCTGATGATCTTCCTGATCCGAAAGAGACATTGATTGCCCTGGTCGATCGCTGTAAAAACAGATCATTGAAGAACGATATTGTGCGCAGAGATATCTCTTCCTACAAACAGGGACCTGGTTATAATTCGCGGTTGATTGATTATGTTCACAATTATTGGGAAATCGGTAGGGCTGCATTAGTATCGGAAAGTCTTGAAAGAGCCATGGGTTCTCTTTTTCAATTTAATACTGGAATTGAAAAGGTTAGGCAAAATGGGTCAGTTACATGACTAAGGACAGATCTAAGCTTTCCCTCGCAGTTCTCTACGGTTCCCTCGAGTACGCCAACCTTGGGCTTGTCTGGATTACTATCTTCGACAAACCCCGCAGCAGCAAACAACGGTACCGCTTGACCGCGAAGAGGATGAGGCGCAAAGGCGAAGGAGGCACCGGCCTATGAGCGTTCGGAAGCGATCTTGCGCCAATCTCGTTGAAGGAGATTTCCTTGACCAGGAAGCGGGGCTCTACCGCGCGCGGCGGGAGATCGACGACCGTATCGAACCGATTCTTCTTGAGGCGAACACAGATGATCCGCGCGGTCTTGTGAGCACGGTTATAAGCGCGGGTGAGGTCGTATATGGTCGAGACACGAAAGAAGGAGAAACACGAAATGCATAGGACGATACAAGTTAATATCTATCCCGGAGACGAAGGCTGGTACGTCGCGGAAGCGGTCCATCTACCCGTCGTAACGCAAGGACGCACCTACGACCAGACGATTGCCAATCTCCGCGAAGCGCTCGCCCTCCATCTCGAGGATGAGTCTCCGGAAGAGAGCGGGGTCTATCCCGGCGCCCCGGTTCTCATCACCGTGGAGATGGAACCGCTCCATGCCTAAGCTGAAACGGCTGTCGGGCAAGGACGTAGTGGCGGTGTTCCACCAACTCGGCTTCGCGACGATCTCGCAACGCGGCAGTCACGTCAAGCTGCGGAGACTCTCCCCGGCCGGCCACAAAGAGACGCTAACGGTCCCCATTCACGACCAATTGGATACAGGAACCCTGCGGGCGATCGTCCGCCAGGCGGAGCGATACTTGTCCGAACAGGAGATCACGGCTGCTTTCTACCTCGACCAGTAGCGTAAAGGATGATGCCATGGCAAAGATAAAAGAAGTCGTATCCCTCAAGACCGGATACGCAAACTTCGTTGAACTGAAGAGCGCTTTCGAGGAGTCTCAGGAAAACGCCGACCGAATGGCGATGTACCGTCCCACCAAGGCGCACCGCCGTGCCTTCGAACGTATCTCCCGCGGGCTCTTTCAGCCCACCGACGAGAAGTTCTACCTCTTGAGCGGCTCTTACGGAACCGGGAAGTCACACCTCTGCTTGATGACAGCCAACGTCTTAAGCCGGTCGAGTGGAGATCCGGCCATAGCGGGTTTCTATGAGAACTACTCCAAACTCGATGCCGAATCAGCCAAACACCTGAAGAACATCCGCAAAGACGGGCAATACCTGGTCGCCATCTGTGACTACCACTCCAGCCGGCGCTTCGAAGACGTCGTGATGAAGGCGGTGTTCGAGGCGTGCGCGGCTAAGGGGCTGGATACGCAAGTTGAAACGGAGTTCGACGAGGCTGAGCGTCAACTTGCGGCTTGGGAAGCACAAGGAGACAAGAGCGGCATTCGGGATTTCTATCAGGATTTCACCAAGTCGCTTGCCTCCGTATCCCCCGCTACAACGGTGGATCAGTTGCGGCGATCCCTGAAAGAGTACGACTCGAACGCCTTGGAACAGTTCAGGCTCGCGTTTCGAAAGATGATGGGCGGAATCGAGTTCCAGGCCAAGTCCGGGAATCTCATACCGATCATTCGGAAGCTCGTCAGGAGCCGCGAGTTCAGGGACCGCTTCAAAGGCCTTGCGGTCTTCTTTGACGAGTTCGGCTTCACCTTGGAGAAGGCCAACTACTCTAAGGACATTCTGCAAGGTTTTATGGAGACGATCTGCAAGAACGAGCCGAACGTGATGTTCATCGGGTGTATCCACAAGGACTTCAAATCCTACGCGGATCGTTTCAGCCAGGCCGACGCCAACGTCATGAGTGCGCGTATCACCCAGGTTGATCTGTTGAACGAAGGCATCGAAGAGATCATCACGGCGATCGTCGAAACCGACAAGCAGAATCCCGTCTGGAAGAAGGAGATTGCGCCCAAGACGGCGGTATTCGATCAACTCATGCCCGTCTGTAAATCGCTTGATCTCTTCCCGTGGATTGACGACGTGGCGCGCATGCGCACCCGTGTTCTGGAGGACATCTACGGCGTTCATCCCATGGCGCTCTCGTGTCTGCTCAAGCTCTCATCGGAAGTAGGATCAGACGCACGTAGCACTTTCACCTTTTTCACCGGCGCCGAGGGTGGCGTGTCGGCATCGTATGAGGAGTATGTCGCACGAACCGACATTGCCGCAAACGGCGGAAAGCTCAATCTCTACACTGCAGATCAGCTCGTCGGGTTCTTCCGAACCGAACTCTCCACACGCAATCCGGACCTCCGGGAAGGGCAGCGCCAGGTAGTCAACGGATATGCGGCGAGTCTCGATGCACTCCGCAAGGCGAATCCCGATGAACTTGAGGGATTCGAGGATGATGAACGCCAACGCATTCTAAAGCTGGTTTTGATCTACCGTCTGTGCCAGATACCGACAAGCTTGGAGAACATACAGTTTGGTCTGTACTGCTTAAGCTCCCACGAAAAGAAACATGTCGAAGCGCTCCTCAGGGATCTGGTCAAGTACGGCGCGGTTTTCTTCAGGCAGCAGTCCAAAACGTATGAGTTAGCGGCAGGTTCCGGTGAGGACCCGTATGATCTGATTGACCGCTTTGTAGCGGATCCGTCGTCACACCCGAAAGATCCGGTGCAGGCGTTCCTTGATGAGGCCGGAGCAAAGAGCCCCGGAGACTTCCTGGAAGCAAAGAGCTTCAATCTACCCTTCACCGACGACAAGCGGTTTCGTACCGTGTACGTTCCGGCCAAAGACCTTGGTAAGGATCTGTGGGAGTCGTTACAGGCAGAATACGATGCTGCTCGCGCAAATCCCGCCAAGAGCTACGAAGGTGTCCTGGTTTACGCCCTCTGCGAAGATGAAACGGAGGTCAATGTCGCGCGTGATGCGGCACGGACGGTCACTTGGGAACAACTGGCTGTTGCGGTGCCTCACGTGCCCACGCCGTTCAGCGACATGCTGCTAAAAGTCCGGGCCTGCCGTCACTACCTTTCCCCGGATGCGAAGATTACCGCGCAGACAGAGTCACGGATGCGCGACATCCTGGACAACCCGCAGGATGGATTTCTTACAC
>CAZHXC010000431.1:0-3603 GCA_964536145.1 uncultured Spirochaetales bacterium
CCGAGAAGATAGTCGATGTATTCGTTTCCGTCGACGTCGTAGAGCTTGCTGCCCTTTCCGTGTGAGAACACCATGCCCACTTCGGGTGGAAGGTTGAACTCTCCATTGCTCGCGCCGACAAAGTATTTTTCGGCTTTTTCCAACAGTTCTTTCTGGCTCATCTGGTTTTTCCTTTGTATAGTCCTGGATTTTCGCCGCATCCGCGACGTTGGCCGAAGCTTCTACCGCGCCGGCGCACCTTGTACCGATTGCTCAGTCCGGCAAGGATGGATACATTATAGACAACCACAAAGTAGTAAACAAGGAGACCACGGTGGCTGAATACAACAAGGTGCTCATAACCGGTGTGACCGGACTTATTGGAGGAGTCGTGCTTGACGGCCTGAAGGATGATTACGAAATAACGGGTCTTGCCCGCCGGCCTTTGGAAGGGGTACGCCACTTTCAGGGTAGTATCGATAATCTGGAGAAGATACTGCCGGCCTTCGAGGGTCAGGATGCGGTGGTCCATCTCGCGGCGGACCCGTCCCAGGAAGCGCCGTGGGATTCAGTGCTGCCGAACAATCTGATTGGTACCTACAACGTGTACGAGGCGTCACGTATCTGCGGTGTCAAGCGCCTCATCTTTGCCGGCTCAAATCACGCCGCGGGCATGTTCGAGCGGGATCACCCCTACCACCACATCGTCAGGGGCGAGTATGATAAGGTCGATGTGTGGCCTGTACCCCAGGTTACCCACAGAGAGATCCGTCCTGACGGTTTCTACGGTATCAGCAAGGCCTACGGTGAAGCGATGGGGCGTTTCTACAGTGAAGAACACGGCATTTCGGTTATCTGCATGCGCATCGGAACGCTCAACAGGTGGAACAGCCCCACTCGGGACATTCGCCACTTTGCCACGTGGCTCAGCCACAGAGACCAGGTGCAACTGGTGAGAAAGAGCCTCGAGGCCCCGGAAAGCCTCGCCTTCGATATTTTCTATGGCGTTTCAGGAAACAAGTGGCGTTTCTGGGACATCGAACACCCAAAAGAGGTCATCGGGTACGTGCCGGAGGACAACGCCGAGGAGTTCCGCGGCAAAGAGGAGTTTTGATCGGATTACCGTCGGCAGGCCGATCCAGTCCTTTGCGCGATTTGGCATAGAAAAAGTATATCAGATATGCAGCTGGTTGTGTATTCTGCTCAACCTCGCCTGTCGTTCTCGTACTCCAACCCGACCTTCTCTCGTATTGCATCCATAGTACGCATGATGGAGACCGATTCATCCAGGGGCATCACCTCGCTTTCGAGCTTTCCCTCTTTCATGCAATCCACCACTTCCTGGGTCTCAAACTCAAAGCCCTGTCCATCGGGATACGGGAAGCTTCGCTGAATTGTCTCTTTTTCTTCATATCGATGAAGCTCTGCCGAGGTGGCCTTCAAAAATTGCGGGACCGTAATCTTGCCCTCGGTACCGATTATTCTTGCCTCTACGTCGACATGTGCCCTCACCGCAGCAGAGAGGCTCGCAACCGCTCCGTTTTTGTAGCGGAAAAGACAAAAGGATTGCTCGTCCACACCGGTGGTTCCGATTTGGGATATCGCTTCGACTTCCGTGGGTGATCCGGCAACCATACTTGAAAAGGAGATCGGGTAGATGCCGGCATCGAGCAGCGCTCCACCGGCGAGTGCCTTGTTGTACATTCTGCCCTCCGGATTGAAAGGCGCGTTGAACCCAAAATCGGCACGAATCTGACGAAGTTCGCCGATGGCGCCCGAGTCGAGCCACTCCCGTACCTGAACAATCGCCGGCAGAAAACGGGTCCACATCGCTTCCATCAAAAAGACCTTCCGCTCGCGAGCTAACGTCACCAGCTCTACGGCTTCCCAGGCGGCAACGGTAAGCGACTTTTCGCACAACACCGCTTTGTCGTGTTCCAGCGCCAATTTTGTGTTTTCATAGTGAAAGTTGTGTGTGGTAGCGACATAGATGGCGTCAATGTCATCCCGCTCAACCAGCCGGCTGTAGCCCTCGTATGCTGAATCAACACCGTACTCCCCGGCAAAGGCCTGAGCTTTGCCCGGTGTCGCCGAGGCAACCGCGATAAGCTCCGCTCCTTTTACGTCTTTCATGCAGCGAGCGAACTTTCTTGCGATACGGCCGCAACCGATTATTCCCCACCTGATAATGTCTGACATATTCCCTCCGTTTTTCTACAGCATACATGAGAAGGGTCGATAACGGAATAGCGGTGATTCTGCCCCTTGGTCATGCCGATATCGGGTGATTTATCCGCTCCATGTATGCGATAATGGCGTCAACGCAAACGAGCGTGATGTAAGAACTCCGGCAAGAGGAAGGGTCAAGTATGGGCATGTCTGATTATGTAAGAGGAATTCGTGATTTGGTAGGTAATACGCTTCTTCAGATGCCCTCGGTAACAATAATTAATTATGATAAATCTGGGCGCCTTCTGCTGGTCCGTCAGCGCGACAGTGGCATGTGGGTTTTCCCCGGCGGCGCGATTGAACCTGGAGAAAGTCCGGCCGATGCGGCTGTCCGGGAGATGTGGGAAGAGTCCGGGCTATTGGTGGACCTTGAATCGATATTCGGTGTCTATGGAGGGCCTGAGTATGTAATTGAGTATTCCAATGGCGATAAGGTCTCATATGTAATGACCGTTTTTGAAAGCCGTACAATCGGCGGCAAACCTGAGCCAAAGGATGATGAGAGCAGTGAGGTGGGGTTTTTTACATTTGAAGAGATAGTGGATCTGGAGATTCCTCAATGGGTGAAAACGATCTTGCCGGATATCATAGAGCAGCGTGAAAAGGCTCTATTCAAGCCGCCCACCTGGACGCCGGGATGAGAAGGTGAACCACTCAATCGCCCGCGGCAATCTTTGCCCGGAGAGTTACCGGCTGTAATCCGCCTCCATGGATTTTCGCAATTTGTACGCGGCGGCGCTTTCATCGAGGGTCACGTCGTTGTATGTCAGTATCGAATCTTTTGAGACCGGCGAGACTACTTTGGCGCGATCGGTCAGCCCCATGGGAAGATAGCCGCCGGCAAGGCTCTCCGCGGATTTCACTAAACGCCCGTACACGGTGTAGCCGCCTTCACCATCGAGGGTGTCGCCCGGTTTGAGATCTTTCTTGGCGACCGCCGCCACATCACCGATAAACTCAGCGGGAGCGCCTGTGGGTTCCTGCCGGAGCGCGACAGAAGCTACGCTGATCCCGAGCTCGAGCCCAATCAGGTGATAGGGCCGGTAGAGGGCGGCATAGTAACCGCTCTCATCGGTCTTCAAGCCGTACTCGCTGAAGCACCGGCGGACATATTCCGTTGGGCTCTTGAACACCACGTACACACCCCACCGGAGGTCATTCTCAACCGGTGTCCCGTCACGGTTCTCGGAAGCCACTACCTCGACGGTACCTCCCTGCTCGAGAATCCCACCGTCTTCCTTTGGCCTCAGTACATCCTGGAGACGATCCGAACCAACCGGCGGGAACTGCAGACCGTCTTTCTGCGGAATGAGTCCCGATGCGTCCGCGACGGCGCACATCTCGATAGCCGATTTGGTGCCGTCGAGAAATGAATTGAACATCTTGGCGTTGTAG
>CAZHXC010000432.1:0-3590 GCA_964536145.1 uncultured Spirochaetales bacterium
ATTCTCATGGGCCACATCATGGCCATGGTAGGAGCGGTGCGACTGGAGAGACGATGGTTCGGATTGGAGTTGTTTTTCCGATTCATCGAATCTGAGAGTGTGCTCGATGCCCTTATCCAGGTCCGGAATGTCAATACGATCAAGCTCAAATCGGGTGCCACGGAACAGCCGCGCCTTATCGAATGAGATGGCCAGAACGAGATACTCACCGCCTGAAAAAAGGTAGGGCAGCAACGGCTTTATGTGAAATCGGGTACCGTCTACTACAAGCGGATTGAACCGAAGGGGCAACCGCCACACGGTGGAGCTATCGCCGTTTAGGAACATCGCCAAGCCTCTGCCCGAGTAGGTAGCGTTTTTCTCATCCTCGAGGACATCAAATCCGGGCTTGAGCAGCTCGGCCACGGCTCCACGCCTCATTCTTTCAGATAGGAGCTTTTCCGCCTTGTGAAGCGCGTTTTTCAATTGTATGGCGTTCTGCTCGGTCTCGTTTCCTGAAGGATGGTACGGCAGGTAAATCGATACGCACGGCGCACCATCATTACGCGCAAGTGATTTTATTTCTTCAATTTGAGGTCTGTCCATGTTACATCTCCGGTATTATGAGCTTTGAGTATTTATTGCACGACGGGTGAAAGGAATACACGGGATTATTCCCAGTATCCTCTTCTATTATAATGACTGAACAACGTTTTTTCATAGTCCCTGTCCACCTTACCCAGAGAAGTGAACTCAGGCGCATTAGAGACAAGGCCTCGCGACACATCCACCGTAATCTGAGATTCTTTCCAGCTGACCGACTGTATCCAGTCCACCGCAATTATCGCTTTCTTTCCGAGAAGCCACGGCCCGGCATCCACTATCAGATAGCGCAATGCCCAGTCGCCTTCACTCACCACAAAATCATTAGCCTTCCCGATTTGATCATCGGTGCCCAAGATTTCATAGGTGAGTACCTCTCTTGTACTCCGCAAATGGGGGTCTGAAACGGTTTCAGGTATGCCCTCCGGCGGGCTCTCCTTCTGATGTTCCGCCTCAATTTGCATCGAGGTAACCGCCGCGTGGGGGGTGTTTGCCATGTACCAGAGCCCGCCCTCCTGCCAATAGGAGGGCCAGCTGTAGTAGTCGTTGAGTTGAGTTTCGTGTTGCCTCGATATCGGTCTCGCGGTATCAATCTCCGGGCTGTTCTTGATTTTATCTTTGGAGACGTTGAGAACGGCCTCGCCGCTCTCGGTGGAAACTTCGGTAATAGAAAACGGGCTTATCAGCACCTTTCTTCCAAAAAACAGCGGCGCGGTGTCCACAACCAGGTAGCGAATTGCCCATTGTTCGTCGTCAAAGAAGAAATCTTCGACATGCCCTACCCTTCCGGTGGTGGAAATTATCGCATAATTCTCCATATCTGAGACACTCTGTAACATATAAAGCCTCCTTACCATATTACTATCAAGAACCGTGCCGGGCCGGAATTCACGCTACTTCTATACGCAACGCCGGGAAACTGCTACAATTCTTCGCAGATATGGAAGACAGCGATTTAAAAAAGCAGATACGCGTGGTGCTCGCCGATGATCATGAAGTGGTGCGACAGGGAATACGTGCAATTTTGGAGCGAGACGGGAAAGACGTCTCGCTCGTCGGTGAAGCTTCCACGGGGAAGGAAGTGCTCGAGCTTGCGAGAAACAACGTTGTGGATGTCTTTATCCTCGATCTCGAGATGCCCGAACTGGACGGCATCGAGACGTTGCAACGCCTCGAGGAGATCTTTGGTTCGGCGAAGGTCGTTATCTTGAGCATGTATGATGAAAAAATCCTGGTGGAACGGGCGATACGTGCCGGGGCTCGCGGCTATGTCCTCAAGGATGCCGCAGCAAACGAAATAATACAGGCGGTTGAGGAGGTGCATGACGGTGGCTACTTCTTCAGCACCAAGGTTGCCGAGTATCTCGTCCAGGATTTCCTCCACAGCAAGGAGCAGCCCGGGGAAGTGGATCTCGACACCACTCTCACAGACAGGCAGTCGGAAATTCTCAGGCGTATCTGTATGGGGCTCACCGAAAAAGAGATCGGTTACGAGCTCAACATCTCTCCCAACACGGTGCACGTGCATATCAACAATATCATGAACAAGGTGCAGATACACAACAAAGCGGGCTTGATAAAATACGCAATCAAGATGGGAATCGTACGGTTGTAGGATCGCGCCGCCTCCCGCGCCGGAAAAACGCGCTGTCGCCTCACTCAACCAATAGCCTCTTACAAGAATAGAAAAACTCCTGTACGTTGCAGAAGGCAATTGAGAAGAGCGTGCCGCTGCAATTGACGCTGCAGTTTGCACGCACACTCAGATGCAAGTTCCCGCCGGTTTCATCAATACCGATATTATTCGAATCGAGTAGAATGGTTTGGAGCTTGTAAGGCGATGCATTCCCATCGGGATAGAAGTAGAGCGTGACCCACCGGACCTGCAGCTCCTCATCGGTTTGATTGTTCAGTATTTGGTCTATGTCTACAGCGATCTCAAACGACTCCCCCCGCTTTACGCAGGACGGACAGTCGATGACGGGCTTACGCCGGTGATATCGCCCCTGCCGGTCGTCATTACGCGAGGTTTGCCACACCGTTTTCTCCATGCATTTCAACCTCCTGTTCTCAGGTTTCTTCAGTTTCCCCAGTATATAGGTGGCCTCCTGCGGTAAGAATAACCTGAACAGTGTAAATTATGCCGCTGCTCGGATTAGAACCGTTGTAACCACCCTCTCGCAAGGTTGCACGACGCGGCTGTATACTGCCATACTATGCTATGTATGTTTGCGTTTTACCTGTAAGGATATTATACTCGGTATACATGTCCACCGGATTCCATCTATCCGTGTCTTCTTCATCTTTCCGGACGACATGAGAATAGAGTCAACCGCCACCGGCGAAGCCGGTGGCTTGTTGTCGCCCCCATAGGGGGCGTAAGGAGGCGGAAGCTACCGCCCGAGGCGGTGGCTTCCGCTTAATCAACATGGCAAAAGAAAACGAACAGGATACCTTTCTCCTTGTCGGCATAGGGGCCTCCGCGGGAGGGATCCAGGCGCTGCATGCCTTCTTTGACAACGTTCCCGCCGACTGCAACATGAGCTTTGTTGTTCTGCAACACTTCGATCCCAAACACCACAGCATCATGGACAATATCCTGAGGAAACACACCTCGTTAGAGGTGAAATTCATTGAGCATGAAGAGACGGTACAGCCGCGGCTGGTATATTTGAAGCCTCCCGATCAGGATGTTGTTCTCGAGGATGGCCGTTTCAGGTTGATCGATCCTCCCTCCAACGGGCCGCTTCACCTGCCGATCGATACTTTTTTCCAGTCACTTGCCGAGCACCGGGGAGAATACGCAGCGTGCGTCGTGCTTTCAGGCTCCGGCAGCGACGGAACTCTCGGCCTCAAAGCGGTGAAGAGCGCCGGCGGGCTTACCATCGTGCAGGACAGAGAACAGGCAACATACCGGTCCATGCCTGACAGCGCGTTCGAAACCGGCCTGGTTGACCTGGTTCTGAAAGTTGAGAAGATCCCGACGGCCCTTATGCGCTTCACCAGGT
>CAZHXC010000433.1:0-3586 GCA_964536145.1 uncultured Spirochaetales bacterium
TTCCCGGTTTGAAGATCGATATCGGTATAGATGAGTTTGTCGATATCGTAAACCGGTGCGGTCTTGCCGTAGTGGGACAGACGGGTTCCCTGGTGCCGGCGGATAAAAAACTCTACGCTTTGCGTGATGTTACCGGAACCATCGATAACCTTTCGCTGATCGCTTCGAGCATCATGAGCAAGAAGCTGGCGGCGGGAGCGGATGCTATTGTCCTTGACGTGAAAACCGGCAGCGGAGCTTTTATGCAAGAATCAGAGGACGCAGAAGCACTCGCACGGGCGATGGTAGATATCGGAACGAGATCCGGAAGACGTACCGTTGCCCTGATAACCGATATGAGCCAGCCTCTAGGAAGGGGAGTCGGCAATGCGTTGGAGGTCATCGAAGCCGTCGAAATATTGCGGGGTGATAGAGAGGGGGATCTCCTCGAGGTCTCGCTCGAGCTTGCCGCGTTGATGGTGAGTCTGGTAGACCCCGACACAGATACGGAAGCTGCCGGTGCGGAAGTCCGGCGGGCGCTCCGTTCCGGAAACGGATTGCAGCGGCTTGCATGCATGATCGAGGCGCAGCACGGAGATTCGCGGATAATCGATGATACAGGCAGGCTGCCGAAAGCGGCTCGTACCGTGGCCGTAACATCGAACGCCGATGGCTATGTAGCCAGGATTGATGCGAAAGAGATCGGTACCTCGGCGCTTTTGCTTGGTGCGGGAAGGGTGAAGAAGAGCGACGCCATTGATCCGGCGGTGGGAATCTGGATGGAAAAACGTCTCGGTGATCCGGTAAGAGCGGGGGATCCGCTTGCGGTGTTTCATGTCAATGATTCGAGGCGCCTCGAGGAGGCGACGGACCGTTTTCTAAAGGCGATACACATAGAAGAAATAAGACGCGAACCTCCACTGCTCATCCACCGCCAGGTGGGCGGGGCGGAGTCGGAAGTATGAACATTACGCTGCTCGTTATCGATAGTTTTGGCATAGGCGCTATGCCTGATGCCGATGCCTACGGCGATTCAGGAGCCAATACCGCGCTTCATCTGAGTGAGCGGGTGGAGGGGGACAAATGGCCCAACTTGCGTAAGCTCGGGCTTGGAAATGCCTCGAAGATCCTCGGCAACGACCTGCCGGGGTGCGAAGCTGTCACCGATCCGCTTGCATCGTACGGGGTGATGGCCGAACGATCCCCCGGGAAGGATACAACCACCGGCCACTGGGAGCTCGCCGGTGTAGTTCTGGAAAAACCGTTTCCTACTTTTCCCCCGGAATACCCCTCCTTCCCGGAGGAGCTCATCTCCTCATTCTCCCGCCGGACCGGTAGGGGAGTACTCGGAAACCGTGCGGCCTCCGGTACGGTGATCATCCAGGAGCTTGGTGATGAACATATGGCTACAGGAAAACCGATTGTCTACACTTCGGGTGATTCGGTGTTTCAAATTGCAGCCCATGAAGAGGTGATACCGGTAGCCCGGCTTTATGAGATGTGTGAGATTGCAAGGGAGCTGTGTGACGACTACAGGATAGGAAGGGTGATCGCGAGACCGTTTGTCGGATCGTCCGGCAACTACGTACGAACGAATCGCAGAAAGGATTACAGCATTCCTCCGGTAGAGGAAACACTGCTCGACCGGCTGAGCAGCAACGGTGTCGAGACTATCGGTATCGGCAAAATAGGGGATATTTTCTGCGAGCGGGGCATTGTGTCAAGCTTCCATGACAGTGGTAACCGAGCATGTCTTGCCAGGACACTCGAGGTGTTGCGGGACCCGGCGCCAAACCACCGCTTCATATTCGTTAATCTGGTGGACACCGATATGATCTATGGCCACAGGCGCGATGTGGAGGGGTATTTCAAAGCGATTGCGGAGATCGATGCCAGGTTACCTGAGCTCCTTGAAGCGATGCATGAGGAGGACGCTTTGATTATTACCGCCGATCATGGCTGCGACCCCGCGCATCCGGGCACGGATCACACCCGTGAGTATGTACCGTTGCTCTGGTGTCAGGAGAACAGGAAGCCTGAAAACTTAGGTGTGCGGAAGCAGTTTAGCGATGTGGCGAGGAGTGTTGCCGCAGCGTTTGATGTGGGATGGGAAAACGGCAAAGGTTTTTTCCCATAGAGCCCCTCGGTTTGTCGTAGGTGGCCTGTAAAAATCTTCGTTTTGTTGTATAATTCGTCTATACATCAGTATAGACCGTCTAGGGGGCTGTATGGTCAGCGGAAAAAAGTGGTTCTTCTTCCTATTGTTTGCCGGTGTCATTGCAACCGGAGGGGTGTTTGCATTTGGAACCCAGGAAGTGCCCGAAGGAGAGCTGGAAACATCCGGCACGCAGTACATTTCTCCAAACGATGACGGTATTCAGGATAAAGCGACCATCGACTTTAAGGTTACCGTATACGTCAAAAGCGAAGAGGGATACGTCCCCGAGTATGGCATCACCATCTCTGATCCCGGCGGAGAGGTAATCAGGCAGGTTGTTGAGCGCGAAGAATCGGATGTAGGGTGGTTTCTCAGGCTCTTCAGATCTTTTCAGGCCTTTACACTCGAGAGGTCGATTTCCTGGGACGGTACTGATGAAGACGGCAATCTGGTGGCCGATGGTGCCTATGCTGCTGATCTGTGGATAGTAGGCGCATCGGACCGTCGCACAGAGCTGGAGCTTGGTGATTTTGTTGTCGATACAACACCGCCGGGCGTTACCGTGACCGAGCCGGATCCTCTTATCTTTTCTCCAAACGGAGACGGTAACCTTGATGACATTACCATTTCCCAGACCGACGGAACTGTCGAGGATCTGTGGGCAGCCGAAATACGCAGCGAGTCGGGAGACGTGGTAAAGAGTTATACCTGGCAAAATGCGAGTCCTGAGACAATCGTCTGGGAAGGACTCAACGACTCAGGTGAACTGGTGGATGACGGCCTTTACACTTATACCATTTCAGCAACCGATAGAGCGGGAAACTCCTTCAGTTACTCTATTGAAAGCATTGAATTGGATACAACGGAAACACCGGTGTCTATCGACATAGATACGCTGTTTATTTCACCCAATGGAGACGGCGCCCAGGATACAGTTACCATCGATATTGGTGAGGAATACGAAGAGGGCATCGTCCAATGGCGGCTTACCATCAATGACGTGCGCGGTAAAGCTGTGCGGACCTATGGCGGCACCTCGGCCCCACCTGATGATATCGTATTTGACGGGCAGAACGATGCCGGAGCGGTCGTGTCCGACGGCGAGTACTTAGCGGTATACAGTTTGGAGTACAGACACGGCAACAATCCAAAAACGTCCGAAAGCTTTTATGTTGATCTGCGGGACCCGGAGGTAACCGTCACGGTAGATAACCGCTATCTATCGCCAAACGGAGACGGAAGAAAGGATGAGGTGAACATCGTCTTTAAATCCAGTGAAATCGTTACATGGACCGGTGAAATCACAGATTCTGCGGGAAACGCGGTGTTGTCCACTGATTCGACTCGGACTACGTCGCTTATCGTGTGGCGTGGTACGGGTCCTGAGGGCGAAACGGTAGACGAGGGGGATTACTTCCTCGAGGCCACCTTTACGGATCGAGCGGGAAA
>CAZHXC010000434.1:0-3578 GCA_964536145.1 uncultured Spirochaetales bacterium
AATCTCTGTCGAAGACAATCCACTTAGTAAACGGTGCTCATGTCCATTTACCGATACCTCTTTTGACGTTGCATCTTTGAGCGAAGCCATTACAATAAGCAAACGTAAGGCAGGAAATATGTTTGGCCCGACCCGCATCCTCTACGAAGACAACCACCTGATAGCCATAAACAAAAGGTCTTCTGAACTCGTGCAGGGTGACAAGACCGGAGACATGACTCTTGCAGATGATGTCCGTGATTTTATCAAGATTCGGGATAACAAGCCGGGAAACGTCTTTCTTGGTGTTTGCCATCGCCTCGACAGACCCACCAGCGGCGTGGTGGTTTTCGCTAAAACCGGCAAAGCGCTATCGCGCATGAACAGACTATTCCGGGAGAATAAGGTATCCAAGACATATTGGGCGGTAACTGCGTCGGTCCCGTCCAATAGCGGGGCCGGCGGTGCGGGTTCAGGTGGCACACTCCTTCATTACCTGAAGAAAAACGAGTCACGGAACAAGTCCTACGTTACCGGGGAGAGAAGCGCAGGGGCGAAAAAAGCGGAGCTACATTATGAAGTGATCGCCAGGTCCGACAGGTACTTTCTCCTGGAAGTGAAGCCAAAAACCGGAAGGCACCACCAGATCCGCGCCCAACTCTCCTCCATCGGTTGTCCGATAAAGGGAGATCTCAAGTACGGATTCAGTCGATCAGACCCGGGTGGAGGAATCCACCTCCATGCCCGGGCTGTACAATTCCCGCATCCGGTTCGCGGGGGCACCGTCGAAATTACGGCACCGGTTCCTGCGGAGCGATTGTGGCAGGCGCTGGAAAAAGCGGCGTTAACCGACCTCGGCGAAAGTTGAGCTGATGCAGGACATCCATTCGCTGATTTTGATATCCTGCGGGCATTTCTCCTCACATTCGAGACAACTGGTACACTGACTCGCCCTGTCCGCCTCGTCTGCGCGAAAGTACTGGTTTTTCTGCGAATCCATGGTGTTGTACATGTAGCCCTTGTTGTAGAGGTTGAGGTTCCATGGGATCTTCACTCCCTGTGGGCAGGGCATGCAGTATTCGCAGCTGGTGCACGGTATCGGTCTCAGCTGCTCAAATGCGTATTGCACGTCGCCTAAGAGCGATTTTTCCTTATCCGTAAGAAGACCCACGCTCGAGTTATCCGCGCTTTCCAGGTTTTCTTTTACCTGTTCCATGGTGGACATGCCGCTCAAAACCATCGTTACTTCCGGCTTGCTCCAGAGCCATTGAAGCGCCCAGTCGACGGGGGTGCGTTTCACGTCTGCTGAATCCATGAGCTGTCTTATGGCTTCCGGCGGATTTGCGAGATTACCACCCAATATCGGTTCCATGACGATAACCGGTATTCCGCGGCTCGCGGCGAGCTTCAGCCCCTTGGTTCCTGCTTGATGCTCTTCGTTCATATAGTTGTACTGGATCTGGCAGAACTCCCATCCGTCGTAGCCGTTTATGATTTGTTCAAAGGAGTCATAATCGTCGTGAAATGAGAATCCCAGGTGCTTGATCTTGCCTTCCCGTTTCTTCGCTTCCGCCCAGGACAGAATGTCGAACTTCTTTACGGTTTCCCAGTTTTTCTTGCCGAGGCCATGGAGAAGATACATGTCGATGTGATCGGTTTGCAGCTTTTCGAGCTGTTCGTTGAATATCCGGTCGATATCCTCCTCTTTCTCGACAATTCTCACTAAGAGCTTGGTTGCAAGTTTCACTTTCTCCCGGTAACCATCTTTCAGTGCTTCTCCGAGAAACCGCTCGCTCTCGCCGCCGTGATACGGGTAGCCTGTGTCTACGTAGTTTACACCATTGTCTATGGCGTATCTGAGCATTCGCGTCGCTTCCGGGTAATCGATATCCTTAGGCTCACCTTTTGTCGGTAATCTCATCGCGCCAAAGCCGAGTACCGAGCATTCAAAATCAAGCTTACCGAATTTGCGATATTTCATGTATGTACCTCTATGACCTTGATTGGAGACAAACGCGCTTCTTTGACTGTGGGAGTCGGGTGGTGTGAATCTGCGATTCTCTCCTTTTTGTAGATGTGCAGTATAGCAGAGATAGGCCTATTGCTCAATCGAAGCAATAAAATTTATTATATATAGAGAAACCCTGATTTTCTGGAGATCTATGGCCGGAAAGAGTGCCCGGATTGACTTCAGCCGCTGCAATCCAAAGCTGTGTGATCCTGAACGAGGTATGTGTGCGGCGGTAGCTGTATGCAAAAAGCGATTGCTCGAACAGGAGGAGCGGTACGACACTCCCTGGCTGTTGTCTGTCGCGATGTGCGTGGGATGCGGTGATTGCGTTCGTGCGTGTCTCATGGGAGCGATTTCGATAGACTGCAGCAGTTAGCCGCCGAGTTTTCTGCCGGTGCCGGTCAGGTAGGTATGTGGCGGTTGATTCGTGGCCCCAGGATCCGCCGCGGATGGATTCACAGATGGACGGTCCACCACGGAGAGTTCTTCTTCTGCAAGCATGCGTGCATCGTGAACAATTGCGTACGATATTACATGCTGTGTTTGTGCCTCATGCCGATGTGCGATCATGCTGCACACTTCTTCCGCATCATCGAGCTGAAATCCCAACCGTAGAAGCTCCTCTCGCGCTCTTTCCGGTTTGCCCTCATACAAAACCGACAAAACCGCACCGGCAAACACGATGTGCGGTTCCGCTCTCTCCTCCTGAGTGATTATTTCGGCATAGTGAAGCGTACGCTCCGCGAGCCGGGAGCGTGTCCGGTTTCCCCCGGATAGTGCCGCCGTTGTTTTGAGAAGCCGCTCTTTTATAGAATTAGCCCGCACCTTGTTGAACGATTCAAATGCCTTTTCACCCACGCATTCCCGAGCCATCTCGCACCACTCGAGACAGCTCATCGGTCCGTCCTTTACCACCACCGTTCCACACGACGGGCACCGGTTTGAGAACTCGTCGGACCAGATTTCCACCTCATCATTACAGGTAGGGCAGGTGAATAGTTCCGGTTTTGGCTGACGCATCGATTTTGCGCCGGGACAACTTACGTCGATAATGAAACCTCCATTTATTTTAACCTACTAAAATACTAAGTTAAATGCCCGGCCGGGTCAAGGAAGACGCAAGCCCTTCGCGCTTCCCTTTTTGCGGTTGTTGACATATAGTTCCCCGGTGAACGAGTTAGCAAAGAGACGGCTCAGACGCATTCTACAAATCGGCTTTCCCATGATGGTCTCCCACGCTTCTGAGTCGGTAATGCTCTTTGTGGACCGTCTTTTCCTTTCGAGAGTCAGCAAAGTGCATCTCGCCGCAGCGATGGGTGGGGGCGTGACAAATTTCATGCTGATGTCGCTTTTCGTCGGCATCGTCGGATATGTAAACGCCATCGTAGGACAATATTACGGTTCGGGTCAGAAAGACCGCTGCATAGTGGCAACCGTTCAATCGGTTTACCTGTCATTCGCAGCATTTCCGGTTATCCTTCTATTCCTTCCCCTTACGCGGGTTTTCTTCCAGCTCTTTGGTCTTGAAGCCGAGCAGGTAGAGCTGGCAAATACCTATCTCCGGATCCTTCTTTCGGGTTCGGTGATG
>CAZHXC010000435.1:0-3529 GCA_964536145.1 uncultured Spirochaetales bacterium
CCGTCAGTACCCCGCGGAGCGGCTCACCCCCGCGCTGCTCGAGAGCATGAGCGCGTTGAAGTGCCGGCTAAGGAGCTCGCATTTCAGCGAGGCGTAAGCCGGATCATCCCAAAGATTATCAAACTCACCGGGATCGGTCTCGAGGTCATAGAGTTCGCCGACATTCACGTTGTGATACAGGATGCTCTTATATCGCCCGTCAAAGTACATCGATCCGTGTGTCGCGTTCGGCTGATTGAGTGCGTCATTATATTCGCTTATGACATACGGCTTGTGGTACCCCGGATCGTCCTTCCCTGAAAGCAATCCAAAGAGCGATTCCCCCTGCATCGTATAGGGTATTTCCAGACCAGCCGCTTCCAGAAGTGTAGGGGCCAGGTCCACCAGCTCGACGAGGGCGGGGCTCTTCAGGTCGGCCTCTATCCGGCCGGGCCAGGAGATGATCATTGGAACGTGGACGAGGGACTCGAAGAACCGGCAGCCTTTATAGATGAGTCCATGGTCACCAAGAAGCTCCCCGTGGTCACTTGTAAATATCACAATGGTGTTCTCGAGCTCGCCGGAATCTCGTAGAAAATCGATGAGCCGGCCGAACTCGTGATCGATAAGCTCGATCGAGGCGTAGTAGCACGCCTTGACCTTGCGGGCATCGTAGTGCTGCGGCGGCGCGCTGCCGGCATACCTTTCCGACCTGGCTCCCCATTCAGGCGGTGCGAGTTTTTCCGCCTCATACGGATTGATCGCCTCGATGGTCTGCTGGTCAACCTTTGAAAGCGCGCGCTGCCGTGCGACATCGCTTTCACGGAACAGGGGGTAGGGCAGATCCTCAGGATTGTATCGGTCGAGGTACTCTTTGGGAGGATCGAAGGGCGGATGTGGGTCAAAGGGGTTTATACTCAAGAACCACGGTCGGTCCCGATTCTCCGAAATAAAACGCATCGACGTCTCGGTACACCAGGTGGTCTGATGGTACTCAGCGGGAACACCCGGGCCGTAAGGGATGCCTTTTGTCGGCCCGTACAGCTCCTTCGGATCGATCTCTTTTTCGTTCTGAAGCCAATCCGCGTAGGCGTGTCCTGCCGGCCAGTCGGGCTGAGGATGATGGCTCCAATGAAAGAAACGGTAGCCGTCATCGGTCCGTTTCTCCAGCGCGCCTTCACAGCGTGCCAGGTGTAGCTTGCCGATCAACCCGCAGTCATACCCGTGATCCGCAAAGATCCGGGTGACGAGCTTACCGTGGGCGTGAAAGTAATCGTTCCCGTTCCGGTGGACGTGATGCGTGGCGGGATACTGTCCCGTCAGAAACGTAGCCCGGCTCGGCGTGCAGATCGGCGCCTGGGTGTAGGCGTTTAGGAAAGACACACCGTCTGCAGCAAGCCGGTCGAGATTTGGGGTGTTGATGTGCTCGTTGCCGAGACAGCGGATCGTATCGAACCGTTGTTGGTCCGTGCAGTACCAGAGAATATTCGGTCTATCCATTATCACTCCTTGTGAAGGCCCCGTGCTTAAACGCGGCGAATGATCGCCGACGCGCCGCCCGTTCGCCCGACGGCGTTCCTATTCCCAATCAGGGTCCTTATGGCTCTCCAGGAAATCCTTGTTGAGCTCGAATCCGAGTCCGGGCCTGTCCGAAAGATGGAGGTAACCGCTCCGGATATCCAGTTTTGGCTCGATACAGGCGTTGTAGTTGTCCATCCAACCGCTTATCATTTCAAGCCTGTAGAAGTTGGGAACGCTCATCATCGTATGGGCGCCGGCGATGATGTTGAGCGGCCCGTTAGCGTCATGGGGTGTAACGGGAATGTGGAAAACCTCGGCCAGGTTGGCGATCTTTCTCGTTTCGGTTATGCCGCCGGTCCAGACGATATCCGGCATGATGTAGTCGCTAAGCCTTTGGCTGAGTACCGGCAGAAAGCCGAATCTGGTGTAGAGCCGCTCGCCGACACACAGCGGGATATTGACTGATTCACGTACCTGTCGCAGAGCCTCCAGACTTTCGGGCTGTACCGGCTCCTCAAACCAGGTGAGATCGTAGGGTTCCATCATACGGCACAGCTTGATGGCGGTGGGAACGTTGAAGTTGCCGTGCGCGTCGAGGAGCACTTCAACATTCGGTCCTACCGCCTCGCGGATCGCTGCGATAGTGGCAACGCCTTTTGTGGCGCCTTCAGCCGAGATAGTTCCCGATGTGTAGCGACGGTGATGGGGGCGCATCTCAGGCATAAAGGGATCGGTCTTCAGCGCGGTATACCCCTCGGCCACCAGTGACTTCGCGTGCTCGGCCGCCAACTCCGGATCATCATTCCTCACATGGGTGTAGAGTGGTATCTTGTCTCTGAAAGCGCCACCGAGCAGGTTGTACACCGGCTTGCCGAGGGCTTTTCCCTTGATGTCCCACAGTGCGATATCGATCCCGCTGACCAGGGTTGTAACAAAGCCTCCCCAGCCGCCGCCGCCGGTGTACCTACGCCAGAGCTTGTGCCAGATCCTGTCGATGTCCTCGGGATTTTCTCCGATGAGGGATTCCCTGAAATCCGCGGTCACCTTTGTGTCCTTCAGGTTTTTAAGCATGCTGCCGACTACGAGGCTTCCTCCACCGCCGGTACTGGAAGCTTCACCGATTCCGGTGATGCCTTCATCGGTATCGATCTCGAGAAACACCCAGGTCCGGGAGCCGGTACCTTCTATAGGTACGGGCGTCAACCATACGCGCAAGTCGGTGATTTTCATAGCTATCTCCTTGTATAGTGATCCGAAAATTGTGGTAATCTGCTGGCAGCCCCGCGTGACGACCTGTATCGACGGGAAAACGCCCATTTTCGTGTTTAATAGCGCCGTTTTCTGTCATTACCACAATTTTCGGATCACTAACAACTGCTTTCATTTTTCCCGGTAATGATACAAGATAATGACTAATGCAGAAAGCTACGGATGCAACAAAGAGTGCCTCCCGTCAGTTTCAGATTTTCGTAAAGCCTACCGGCGCCGTCTGTAATCTGGGGTGTGATTACTGCTACTACCTGACAAAGAAGAACCTGTATCCGAATGCTGAGAGCTTCCGTATGTCCGAACAAATGCTGGAAGCCTATATCGTCCAACACATCGATGCATCACCCGGCCCTGAGATCAACTTTTCGTGGCATGGCGGCGAACCGACGCTTCTTGGTCTCGAGTACTTCCAAAACATCGTCGCGATGCAGAAGAGGTATCGCCCATCGGGCTTCACTATCACGAACAACATGCAGACAAACGGTGTCCTTTTGGATGAACAGTGGTGCCGTTTCCTGAAACAGGAGGGTTTCTCGGTGGGCCTGAGCCTCGATGGTCCCGAGGAGCTTCACGACACCTATCGGCACGATGCAAGCGGACGATCCGTGTACAAGGAGGTCATGAAGGGGTATGGGCTCCTCCGCCGGTTCCGCGTTCCCTGTGACATCCTCTGTGTGGTGAATGCGGAAAACGTCAAGCATGCCACCCGGGTCTATCGATTTTTCAAGGGCATCGGGGCTCTCTATATCGGTTTTATTCC
>CAZHXC010000436.1:0-3527 GCA_964536145.1 uncultured Spirochaetales bacterium
TCGTTTTTACGACGGCGAGCTGCAATTCGACTATGCCCGCTGTCTTGAAGACCGTTCGCAAATGGGATCCATAATTCCTGAGTGGTCCTGCGCACGATGTATCACCGTATGCGCGGCATCCGGCATCCGGAGAGAGTACCCCGCGGAAAACTACGCCGGCAAAATTGCGGAGTTGACCGTGTCCCTTTGACACGCGAGCCACTCTTCCCTATAGTTGCGCGAGCAGACACGTAAGAAGGAGATAAACCGATGAAAGATGCCCTGTACAAAGACGCGGAGAACAAAGTCAAACTGGCGGCCTATTTTGCCAAAGAGATGATTGAAACGTTAGGCAAAGAAAAGGCCATGGAGATCATCGGAAAAGCTTATCAGAAATACTCAAACGCCCATTTTTCGGAACCTTATCTCGATATGCCGATGGAAAAACGTTTTCAGGCATTCAAGGAAGACTTCAAGGCAAGGGCAAAAGCGAATAATCATCCGACTATTGTGGAAGAATCGGACAAACATATAAAAGTACGATTCGATCGCTGTCCAACCTATGAGGTATACAGGGACATGGGTATCCCCGAGGTATGCCGGAAATACTGCGACGGTGACTTTGAAGCGTTTCCACAGATCGATCCGAGGATAAAGGTCACCCGTGAACACGAGATTGCTTATGGTGATTCGTATTGTGATCACTGCTGGACGTTGGAGGAGTAGCTCACCGTCCACACCCGTTGCCACGGCACCGCGACCATAGAAAACACCGGCGCCTTCCTATTCTTCAGCAAGGAAATCCTCCAGGTTCTCTCCGATATTATCGATGTGTCTCTCTTGTTTTCTGGATTTCTCGGCGTACATGCTCTTATCGACAAGGTCCATGATTTCCTTGGTGTCGTTGCCGTCGCTTTCGCGTATCCCCATGCTCAGGCTGATGTTGATCTCACTGCCGGCGTTGTGCTGCTTTATCGTGCTTTCAATCCGGTCTTTCACCCTGGCTGCTTCACTCCGCGGCGTTTCCGGCATGATGATCACAAACTCATCGCCTCCGTACCGCACGGCAAAATCCGCCTTTCTCACGTTAGCGAGAAGAAGGTTCCCGATCGTTCTCAAGACTTCGTCTCCCGCCGGGTGGCCATAGGTGTCGTTGATTTGTTTGAAATCATCGACATCAATCATGAGGAGCGAGAAGACGCAACCCGAACGTTTGGCCCGCTCACTCTCCCTTTCTATGTAGGTGTGAAAGGAACGGCGGTTGTGCAATCCGGTGAGCGGATCTATCGTGGCAATCTTCCGCAGGGCACGCAGATAATACAGTCTTTCAACGGCAATTGCAGTGAAATCGCCAATCGTTGCCAGGAGCTGTAACTCGAGAGCGCTGAATTGCTTCCTGTCCGCCGCGTTTATCAGCTCTATCACACCAAAGACTTTTTCACCTGTTTTCAGAGGAACACCGATGATCGATCTGGTGGTGAACTTTGTCAGCTCATCCATTTCGTCGCTGAATCTTTCATCACGAGAAACATCCTCGATGATGACCGCTTTTCCGTTTTCGGCAATCCAACCGGCCACGCCTTTGCCACGGGAAAGCTCCACTCCTTTAAGAGATTCCACTCCGCTGCCTACCACCACCGAGAAACGAAGATTCCCGGTCTTCTGATTCCTCAACAGAAGCGACCAATACGTTGGAGCGAATATCTTCCCTATCTGGTTCATTACTTCATCAAGGGTTGCTTTCATCGTCCTTGCCGAAGTTATCGCCTTGCCGATGTCCGTAAAGAATGAAAGCTTGACGAGATCTCCAATTGAATCACTGTCGTTCAAGATGGCCAAGAGACTATCCCTTTTTGCGTGTGTTGAATTGTCATGAGAATGCACGGGCGGGCAAAAAAAATCAAGCGAACCGCTCATCGGGATCACCACATCTCCACCCGTGACGTTCCATCATCTGCGGCGAGCCCCCATTGTCAGTGGATCCGGTCGATTCGGCCGCCCGGCCCTATAGGACGAGCGCGAGTTGGAAGCGCTGATACCGCCTCAAAGCCCCGGCTATGTGGTCTTATCGTGTAATTCTTTTGCCGCATCAAGCTCCAGCTGATGGAGTTTATCAACCCGGCACCTGAAATCTTCATCCGTGCTGAATTGTGCTTCAACATACGCCTTGATGATGTCCCTTGCCAGCCAGGCGCCGATAATCTGAGCTCCCATTGTCAGCACATTCATATTATCATGTTCTACGCCCTGATGGGCACAGTGAACATCATGAACGGTCGCTGCACGTATACCGGGGAATTTATTGGCGGCAATAGATGCACCAATACCCGTACCGCAGACCATGATCCCACGATCCACCTCTCCCGAACGTACCGAATCGCACACCTTTCGTGCTATGTCGGGAAAGTCAACAGGATCATAGCTGTAGCAACCATGATCAATTACCTCACAGCCAAGTTGATCAAGAATCTCGAGTACATCGGCTTTCATTGAAAAGCCGGCATGGTCATTTCCTAAAGATATCTTCATTGCATTTACCTCCTGAGCTGTCCCTGCTATTCAATATCATCTCAGCGGATCCGGCAATAGCAAATCGAACCATGCGGGGTTCCCGCTTCTCAATCAAAACCAATTCCTTTCCGTTCTTGCAATTGTATGAACGATACGATCCCAAACCCCATTGACCGGACAGCCAGGGAAAGCTTTGGCATCAACTACCTCTTTCCCTTTCAGCGTCTCGTGGTGAGCAATATCATCGAAGGAAAGGATCAGATCGTCATTCTTCCGACGGGCGCCGGCAAGTCGCTTTGCTTCTCTCTGCCGGCGGCGTTTCTCGATGGCCCCACCCTCATCATCTTTCCGCTCTTAGCCCTCATGGCCGACCAGGCGAGGCGGCTCCAGGACACCGGCCTTGGGGTGGCGATCCTCCGCGGCGGGCAGTCGCGGCGCGAGCGGGACGGTGTGTTCGAGGACTGCGCCGCAGGCAAGATTCGCTACCTGATATCGAATCCGGAAACCCTTATCCAGGAGCCGGTGATGGAGCGGTTGCCGGCACTACAAATAAGCCACATGGTCATCGACGAGGCCCACACAGTGGCCGAGTGGGGGATGAGCTTCCGGCCCACCTATCTCAAACTCCTCGAGATCAAAGAACGTGCCGGCATATCGCAATTGAGCGCATTCACCGCCACCGCATCGGAACACATCATGAGCCGCCTGGTGGAGATCCTCTTTGACGGATCGCCCCCGCACATCGTGCGGGCGGTGCCGGACAGACCGAATATCTCCTATTCCGTCCTTCCCGCGCTTTCGAAAGACCACGAGCTCCGCGTGCTCCTGCCGGCCGTCGAAAAGCCGGCGATCGTCTTCTGTGGCTCGCGAACGAGCACGGAGATGACCGCCCGTCTCCTCGTCCGTGCGCACCCCGATACACCCGTGAAGTTCTACCACGCCGGGCTTTCAAAAGAGGAAAAAGCCACAATCGAAACATGGTTCTTCGACTCGGATGACGGGGTGCTTGCTTCGACATGTGCGTACGGGATGGGTGT
>CAZHXC010000437.1:0-1997 GCA_964536145.1 uncultured Spirochaetales bacterium
CCGCGGCCCAGCCAAAACCGGAGACCGCCGCCACCACCACCGCAAGGCGAAGACCGGCTGACCGCTGGTTCCTGATCGCGCTGTTCGCCCTTGGCGTGTTGGCGCCGGTAGGATATCTTGGTTTTAGAAGGAGAAGGAGCAGATAAAGTAACACCATGAAAAAACGCACTATTGTAAGTCTCCTTCTCATTGCGATGGCGGTCTTGACGGTCGCCCAATCCGCCTGGGCTCAGTCGGCGGGCGCACAGTCCAATGCCCAGTCAGCCCGCCAAGACAGCTCCGCAGAGATCGATCTCGACATCTACTACGCTTTCCCTATCTCATTCGGCGCCGAGTTCCAAAGCCTGTCGCCAATAACCGACTACGGCAGGGATGTAAGCGCCTTTGAGATCTTAGGGATAGTCCGCTATCCCCTCCCTTTCTATCCGTTGGTGCAGCCCATACTCCAGATCGGCTTTATGCAGTTCGATGTCGATGACGAGTTGCACCCCGAACGCTGGGACCACACGCATATCTACGGTACCGTTGGTGCGGGCTACATGACCAAGTTCAGCAAGGAGCTCGAAGTGGGCGGGGAGCTCTCCCTCGGCTATTCGCAAGGTATTTTTCCAAATCTCAATCCATACTTTCCGGACACCACTTACGCCTCGCCGACCTTGCTGGCAACCGCCGGGGCACGGGTAGGTTTCATTCCGTCATTCAATATGAGTGTAAACATTCACCCGAACATTAAGTATCTTCACTCTTTTTCCGCGCTCAAGAGCTTTAACGGATTCCTGTTCAATATCGGATTTTCGGTGAGCTACCGGTTTGGGGAGGACCCTGATTCCGCCTCTACGATCATCAGGAGCATCCGTTTCGGCGAGCCGCAGATCCATCCTCTCTTTGCCGCGTTGCAGACCTACTACACAAAGAATCCCATCGGTATGGTGACGATCAGCAACACCGAAACCTATCCGATCTACGATATCGAGCTCCAGTTTTTCCAGAACGGTCTCATGGACAACCCCACGAAGCTCACAACCATTGCCGAGCTTGCGCCGGAGGAGGAAAGAGAGGTAAACATATTCGCGACCTTCAACAGCGATATCTTTGAGCTCGAGGGTCTTTCACCCCAAACGGGAGAGCTCAGGGCGGTGTATGTATCGAAGGGGCGAACCGTCGAGCAGAAGGCGTCGGTGGATTACACGATGAACGACAAGACCGCGCTGACCTGGACTGACGACAGGAAGATAGCCGGATACATCACCAAGAGCGATAGTACCATTGACAACTACACCAAACAGATCCTCCAGTATACGAAGAACGACATCAATCCCGGCCTTAGCCTGCGGCTGCAAAACGCGATGCAGCTCTACGCCGCCCTCTCGGAGCAGGGAATTCTCTATAAGGTGGATCCGATAACCGCCTTTGATGCGGCACAGGGTAATACCGATGTCATCGACAAAATCAGTCTTCCCCGTGATACCCTCAAATTCGTTACCGGCGACTGTGACGACCTCACCGTTCTCTACTGTTCACTTCTCGAGATCGCCGGTATTCCCACAGGTTTCATAACTACACCCGGACACATCTATTCGGCCTTTAACACCGGTGTACCCGCGGGAGACTATCAGACGATTCACCCTGATGAGGACATGATCATGAACATTAAGGGTGAGATATGGGTGCCGGTTGAGATCACCATGCTCGGCAGCGACAATTTCATGGCGGCATGGAGACGAGGTGCCGAAGAATGGAACAGCTATGAGAAGGACCCGACAAGACGAAATTTCTATGAAACCTTGGCGGCGCAGAATATTTATACACCGGTAGGCTTGACGGCAAAGGACATGGGTATCCAATACGCAAATCAAAAGGGCGTTGTTGAACGATTCAACAGAGACAAAGACAAACTGGTATCGACAATTTTAGACACCTACCTCGTTGCAGCGGAAGAGTCGGGAGATAAGCGGGACTACAACGTTCTCGGGATTATGTCCGCCCAGTTTGGACGG
>CAZHXC010000437.1:2007-3527 GCA_964536145.1 uncultured Spirochaetales bacterium
GGTACGAACAGGCAGAGGTTGCATTCAAGAGATCGATATCGATCGATAGAAACTCGATCAGCCCGCAGGTGAACCTTGGGAACGTCTATCTCTTACTCGAGCGCTACATAGACGCAATACAGATCTTTCACAACGTGGAGGAGTTTCTCGTCAGCCGCGGCCGCGAAGACTCTCTCACGCACCTCAAAGTACTGTTGAGCATTTCCCGGGCCTATTATGAGCTCGAGAACTTCGACAAAGCAAGCGAATACTACGAGATGGTGTCCACGAAAAACCCGGACTTAGCTTCGGAGTACGATTTCATACCAAAAGGCGCCGAATCCTCCAGGGGCTCTGATATGGCCTCAGGCAAACGGGTACTCTACATAGACGAGGAGGAATGAGCAGTATAGGCTCATCGATGTTTCTCAAGAAAATCACGGCAAAACCGTTTACAATCGCAGTATTCTGTCTCCTCCTTGTCTCCCTGAGCGTGGTCTTTCTCCTGTCAAGGCGCGTGAAGCCGCTCTACGTCGCGTTCAGACAGGTGGGCATCCGCTCGTCAAACGGTGTGCCCGAAATCGGCCGGGCGGGCGATGTGGTCACTCTGACCTTTGCATTGGACACCTCCCGCCGGATTGATCATGACCTTTTCCCTGTAGTGATCATAAACGGCACCGAAGCGCCGGTAAGAAAATCAGGGGATCTCTTCCTGGCCAGCAGAATCCTGAAACATGAAGACCCTGAAGGCCCTGTCTCTTTCTCGATTGAGCTCCGGAGAAGCGACGGCGCATCTACGGGCAGCATCTGTTCTACAACGGACGGCTCAAGCATATTCGTAGACACCACACCACCTTCCCTGGAGGAAGTTGTCGTAGCCACGGATAACCGCATCAATCCTACGTTCGTCACCGCAGGTACGAAGGTGTCGGTCTCCATCCGCTCTTCCGAAGCTTTAGGCGGCCATCCCGACATGCGTATCGCCGGTGTGCTTCCCGATACGGTTGAACAGCTCGATCCGACGTTGTTCAGGGCGGAAGCGGTGCTTTCAGAGGGTTTGAGCGCGGGGCCGCTTCCACTTCAAATAGAATACAAAGACCGTGCAGGGAACTCAGGGCCCGTGTTCAGCGGAGACAAAGATTCGAGTGTTCCCGCCTTGGTATACGATCCCGAGCCGCCTGAAATTACAGGTGTCGGAATTGCGAGCACAAGTCCGGCAGGCAGAAGTGTCGCCGGTATTGGAGATATGGTCGTCCTCTCCTTCTCGCTTTCCGAACCGCCGGCGGCGATGCCGATTGTCGATATTGCCGGCGCCGGAAACGTACGCATTACGCAGCTGCAACAGGCTGAAAAGCCGACGTATGAAGCGGTCGCTCAGTTGATAAAACCGGTTCCTCCCGGGAAGGTGCGTTTCTCTATCGGTGTGCTGGACATGGCGGGAAATACCCGGGTACTGGAAAATGAGACGACCGACGGTTCATCGGTGTACTTCCGGTCGGTTACCGGACCGTCGCCGGCGCTCAGGACGGGGCAGGCGACGG
>CAZHXC010000438.1:0-3525 GCA_964536145.1 uncultured Spirochaetales bacterium
AGGCACAACCTGGAGGGCAGAGTGGGAATCCAGGTGGACATAGCAGCTTCCTGCTACTATCACGATGATTCCGGAAAGTTTGTGGGGTTGTTTACCGATGACACGAAGAGCCGGGATGATATGTTCCGCTGGTATGAGGAGATGGTGGAGAATTACCCGTTCGTGATCATGGAAGATCCGCTCGATGAGGACGACTGGGAAGGTCACGCCATACTCGCCCGGGAGACGGGGATAGAGATTGTGGGGGATGACCTCTTTGCGACAAATCCTTCACGGGTAGAGAAAGGAATCGAATCAGGCGCATGTAACACGGTGCTCCTCAAGGTGAACCAGATCGGTACGATCTCGGAGGCCTTCGACATGGTGGAGCTCGCCTACAACGCCGGGTACGGTGTGATGCCTTGTGAAAGCCGGGGTGAGGGTGAAGCGATCGCCGATTACAGCGTGGGGTTGAACACGGGTCATCTCAGAGAGAGCGCTATCGGGTTCAGGGGCAACCGCTTTCTGACAATAGAGGCTGAGCTGGGAAACAGAGCCAGGTTCGCAGGGCGCGCCGGGATCAAACTTACCCGGACAGATCGATAGGGGGCATCATGAGTACTGGAACAACGATAGTCGATATCAAAGCCCGGCAGATCTATTCGAACCGGGGGCATCCCGGTGTGGAAACCACGGTCACCACTGAGAACGGCGCCACCGGTGTAGCGGTGGTAACCGCGGGGGTGTCGGTGGGCACCCACGAGGTAGAGTTCGCCTACGATGACAGCATCGGCTGGCTGGGTCTCGACTGGAAAGGAAAGGGCGTCGGGCGCGCGGTGCGAGTCGTAGAAGATGTTCTTGCGCCAAAAATCATCGGGATGGATTCTACCGATCAGCGTCACATCGACGGGGTGATTATCGGGATGGACGATACACCGATGAAGAGCAAGCTCGGCGGCAATGCAACCGCGAGTGTGTCGGCCGCGGTGCTCAAGGCGGGTGCCAACTCGCTTGGTATTCCGCTGTACAGACACATCGGCGGTACAAACGCCTGCGTGCTTCCGGTACCGGGGGTTACCTCGTTCATAGGAGCAAGACGATACGGCGGAGGCGAGAAATCAGGCGGTAAGCCGAGTCACTCATTCTACTGCTTTGGCTTTGATTCATTCTCGGACGCATCTTATGCCGCCTGGCGGGTGTTCGACCGGTGGCGTGATTTGCTCTATGCAAAGCTCGAGGTGGACACCCGGCCCGCACAGTTCCCATTTGTCCCGCGCGGCGCGGTGAAGAGCGACCGGGAGCTGTGGGATCTGATGGTTGTCGCCATCGACGCGGAGGGGTATACCGGGAAGATCGGTATACAGGTGGATGTGGCAGCCGCCACCTACTACGACGCGGAACAGGAACGCTATCTGGGGATCTTTGATGAATCTCGCAAGACGCGCGACGATATGATCCGCTGGTATGAACAGATGGTCAGCAATTGGCCCTTTGTGATCATCGAGGATCCGCTGGATGAGGTGGACTACGAGGGGCATGCGATTCTGACCCGGGAGCTGGGTATCGAGATTGTGGGTGACGATCTGTTCACCACCAACCCGGCGCGAGTGAAGGAGGGGATCGAGGCAGGTGCCTGTAATGCAGTACTATTGAAGGTGAACCAGATCGGTACAATTTCTGAAGCCTTCGACATGGTGGATCTCGCCTACCGCAACGGCTATGGTGTGATGCCGTGTGACAGCCGCGGTGAGGGTGAATCGATCTGTGACTATTGCGTCGGTCTGAGCACGGCCCACGTGCGCGAAAGCGCTTTGGGTGAGCGCGGCAATCGCTTCCTCGAGATAGAAGCGGAGCTCGGATCACAGGCGAGATTTCTCGGTAAGGACGGGCTCAAGGTCTCGCGGTGGCCTTGAGCCGCCGCAACGGGGTTCGGCCGGCCGCCGGCGTGCTGCCGGTGTCTCTTAGTTGGGTGCCGCATCCACCTGGACGCGGCACCCGCTCGCGCCGGCCTTAGGCCGCGCGGATAACCTCAAGCGTGACCGCTCACCCCTCGGTCTCGGCTGCCTTCTGATTGATTTCGCCCTTGAAAAACCTGCGGCCGGGCCACTTGATCGTGTCGCCGAGCCGGCGTTCGATCTTGATCAGCCGGTTGTAGTCGGTGGCGCGGATCTGTCCTGCGGAGAGACCAACGGCAAAATCGGCAATCGATGTGCGGTCGCCCCGGGAGCCACAGGGATGCAGATTGTAGCCGTTGCGCACGCACAACTCACATGCATCGAGAGCCTCGGTAACCGTGCCCACCTGGGTGATCTTGATCACCATCGAGTTGCACGCGCCGGCTTCGATCCCGCGTTCCACCCGCTCGATATTGGTGGTAAAAAAGTCATCTCCGACGATTTCAATACCCAGTTCTTTTGTGAACTCCGCAGTTCCCTCCAGATCGTCTTCCCGGAGCACATCCTCCATCGAAACAACCGGAAAGTTGGCTATGAACTCCTTGTACTGGGCGAGCATCTGGTCTTTGTCTTTCTCCCCGGGGCCAAAGATGCCGACGTACTTGTCGATGTCCTCTTCGTAATAACAATCGGAGGCGCAGTCAAAATAGATGCCGCAGGAGCCTTCATGACCGGCCTTGGAGATCGCCTCGGTCATTGCATCGAGGAGCTCGCTGTCGTGTTTGAGCACATTGGCCAGCTCATACCGCTGTGCCTGCACAACCGCCGGGCCGTAACGTTCGCGCAAGATAGCCCGGAATTGCTGGACCACTTCCCAGTCCATCTCCATGGCTTTTTCGTAGCTGCCGGTGCCGTAGGGTACGAACTCAAAGCTCGGCTTGTACCACCGGCTGGTGCCGGGATCGCGGTAGCGGCCGCCCTGTCCGATTCCGATGATTGGTATCGGCATGGTGCAGGCATTGGGGCCACCGAGGTACTGGTAAAGCTCCAGGTCAGATGAGTCCGCGGCCGCCTGAACCACCGCCAGTGACACACCCACGATCGAATTGGCGCCGAGCTTACGTTTGTCCGCTGTGCCGTCCATTTCGATCATGCGCTGATCGATTCCTCGCTGGTCTGTGACATCGGCGCCGACGATCTCAGGACCGATTTTCTTGTTGATTACTTCCGCGGCCTTGCGGACACCCATACCGCCATAGCGGTCGCCGCCGTCCAAAAGCATTTTTGCTTCATAGGTTCCTGTTGATATGCCGACTTCCGGTGTGGAAACGCCGATGCCTCCATTGTCGGTCTCGACTGTGACTTCGAGGCACAGGTTGCCCCGTAGGGCGAGGATTTCTTGTGCGCTGACGCGCGTGATCTTCGCTGACATGTTAGTTTTCTCCTGATATTGATCTGCGCGCTTACCGCGCGGGGATTGGGTCCAAGCCTAGCACACGGCTTTTCAGGTGTCAATAATCGGATTTGATCCGAGGGAATGCCGCGAAGGTAAGCGCCAGAACGGCAAAGAGAAGCGCGAGCAGGCCTGCCCACGTCGCAGTCCCCGGAAATAGCGATGTAATGAACAGATACGGCTGTGCAACACTCCAGC
>CAZHXC010000439.1:0-3518 GCA_964536145.1 uncultured Spirochaetales bacterium
GTCAGAGAGGCGACCGCGGACGACACAATTCTCGAAGGTACGGAGAACCCGTGCAGACCGTGCCAGGACCTCCGCAAAAAAGACATACCGCAGATCTTTCCGTATATCGGCCGGAAGCCGCAACAGATAGTACTCGTGTCCGGACACAGTCTCTGGGATCTCGCCTGCTACGCGCTGAACCGGTTTACCGTTGAGAAGCTTGCGGCATCCACCAGCTTTGCCGAATCATTTTCAAAAGACAGGCTGCTGGAAATCTCCCAGCGTTTTTATCCCTTTCTCTCGATGACGGGTGGGTACTCGGTGTACCGTCCGATGCTCTTCCTCAATCAGCAGGAAATTGAGCTCATCTGCAAGGAAAAAGAACTGCCTCTTTTAGAAACATCCTGCCGATATTCACAGAGAAGGCCCAAGAAGGTACTGGGCGAGTATTTTGAACGTTTCGGCTATCAATTTGAATATGACAGCGTGCTCGATTTTGCAAAAACCTACATCAATATCGCCGGGCTCGATGAGATCGAAAACATATCGCCGGAGGAATACCTGACTCGAAGGTTTTGAATGTCTACCGAAACTTATGACATCGATACACAGAACACCTTTGGCAATGACGTTAACTGCCTAAACGTCAAGGTAGTATACGACTACCTGCGGAGAAAGGTTCCGGGCAAGGCGCATGAGCTTTTCGACAAGCTGCCTCCCAAATACGCGGTCATTGCCGACCCGGTTACGGTCCTCACCGATGAAAACAACTGGGTCTCGAGCGATCTCATCGTCCAATTATTCAAAAACGCCAAAAAAATCCTAAACGACCCGGAGGCGCCGTACCACATCGGTTTCGAATCCATCAGACAGCGTAATTTCGGCTACATACAGAAGTTTTTCATCTACACCTTTGGGAGTCCGAAGGGGGTCCTCCGCAGGGTCAATCACATCAACTCGCAGTTCAACACGACAAAGGTTGTGGAGACGGTATACGCCTCGTCGAACCGTGCGGTGGTCAGACTGCACTGGAAGGAAAATCGCGTACTGTCTTCCGATATCTGCCGGTTTAACAGAGGAATTTACGCGGCAATACCCACGATCTGGAACCGGCCCCCGGCTACTATCACCGAATCATTCTGCCAGTTCGAGGGAGATCCGTACTGCCAGTTCAATATATCCTTTGAAGCCGGCAGGCACCCGGTCAAGAACTTCTTCAGCCTGTTTGGAACAACAAAAGGCCGGCTCTTGAGCGCCATCGAGGAGATTGAGAAGAGCAAACTGATCCTGAAAAAGAAATATGATGAGGTGAACACGCTGAACGAGGAGCTTGCCGAAAAGCTCGATATGCTCGAAGCGATAAACACCGCATCGAACTTGCTCGTTTCACAGGACAATACCGATGAAATACTCTCCACAATGGCTAACTTCATCGTTGAGATCATGCGATTCGACAGGGCCATCATCATGATGCTCGACAAGTCGAGGACAAACCTTATTTTCAAATACGGTTTTGGCGCGAATCCGGAGGACATAAAAACACACCTCCAGGACTACACAATTCCTTTGAGCAAAGAAAACAACATCCTTGCCCGGGTTGCAACGGAGGGACGCCCTACGCTTGTGGAGAATCCCTATGCGCTCGGGCTGAATGAGAGCAACAGAATACTGGCAAACTTTGATGTTACCTCTTTCGTCATCTGCCCACTCATGGCGAGTGAGGGGATGATCGGGATACTCGCCGCCGACAGGTATCTGACCAAGGCAAGAATCGACCCGAAGGATATAGACGACCTTTCGATCTTTGCAAACACCATCGCCGAGACGCTGCACAAGGCAAGCCTCAAAGAGGAGATTGAAGAGAGTTACCTCAGCACGGTGAAAGCGCTCGTCAGGGCCATCGAGGAGAAAGATGCGTATACCCGCGGGCACTCGGAACGGGTTGCCGAACTCTCGGTTTTCCTTGGAAAAGAGCTTGGTATAGTCGAAAAAGAGCTCGAAAATATACGCCTCGCCTGCCTGCTCCACGACGTTGGTAAGATCGGCATTTCAGAAGCGATTGTAAAAAGCCCCAAGTCACTTACCGTGCAGGAATACGATATTATCAAGCAACACCCGATCAAGGGCGCGGAAATAGTACAGCCGGTCAGTTTCTTGAAAGACTATATCCACGTTATCCGGCACCATCACGAACGGTACGACGGTGGCGGCTATCCCGACGGATTAGCAGGTGGAAAGATACCTCTTGGCGCACAAATTGTCAGTGTCGCCGACGCATACGATGCAATTACCTCCACACGACCGTATAGAAAGGGGCTGTCGCCCGAGGAAGCCGCCGCCCGGATATTCGCCGAAAGAGGCGCACAGTTCGCCCCCACCGTTGTAGATGCTTTCAAACAAGTTTTCGACAGGAAGGAGTTCGAAAGCATCTTTCACCTGTATCAATCTCAGTACGAGTTCAAATCGACACCTGCGTAGATCCCGCATAACCGACGCCACCTCAACTCGTTCGCACGCCAAAAATGCTTGCCTGAATTATGCATTGCCCTGACAATAGACAGGTAGAACAAAAAGCGGAAGCCGTCGAGGAGGAAGTATGAAAGTCAACCTGTCAAAGATCTTTCAGACCCGTGTCAACGTGCTGTTTTTTAAGCGCATGCCGGCCTCAGTAAGCTACCTGTGCATGCAGCTGATCGGGAAGGTCTACTATCTCGTCAGGAAGAAGGAGCGAGCGCTTATCGAGCGGAATATCCGGGACATGCTCGATGGAAATGATGAGCGGCAGATTCGCCGGATAATCAGACAGACCTTCAAGGGGATTTTTGCCCATTACCACGAGAAGATGTACTCCGCCTTTAAGGATATTGGCGCCATTCGCCGTTTGGTGGGCAAGAAGATCACTATTCAGAACGAAGATATTATTGCCGATGCGATGGTGCCGGGCAAAGGGGTGATTCTGGTAACCGCTCACTGGGGAGCTGTGGAGTTTATTCCCTGGGTCCTGAGCCTCAAAGGCTATCCGGTAAGCGTCATTGTAGACTGTCAGACAAAACAGCTGGAAAAGGCGCTAAACAGGCGGGCCGCGCTCATGAACGGTGAGCTTCTCACAAACACGGCGGACGCTTCCGTCTTTTTTAGGGCGCTGTCGAGCCTCAAGCGAAACCGGCTGTTGATGACCGAGTGTGACGAGGTAGACGCGTGGCGCAAACGGCCGAATATGACAATCGAGCTGTTCGGCAAGAAACTCTTCTTTGACCCGACACTCAACATTCTGGCAAAGCGATCAGGTGCGGCGGTTGTAGGAGTTTTTCTCAAGCGGGTTTCCCGCAACTCCTATACCCTTATATGTGAGCCGATATCCAGGGGTGAGCAGGATGTCGACACGGCAAAAGGCGCGTTGTCGCTCTGGCAGAAATATGTAAATCAGAACCCGGAGCAGTGGTACCAATGGAAGAAGTGGAACGCTATGAAGGCGGTGTCTTGAGTTTGCGGTCCGGCGGGAGGCGCGGACGACGCGCCGGCCTGGCCACACTCCTCCT
>CAZHXC010000440.1:0-1798 GCA_964536145.1 uncultured Spirochaetales bacterium
TTTCACCACCAGAAGATTCTACAACAAGATGGATTTTGAACAGACCTACCCAAACTCGCTAACTTCTACCGTACCCACGTCGGTGAAATTGCCGATGGTGTTGGCGAATGACAGGGAGGCGATTCAGGCGGCGATCAAGACCTGCAACATCGCAGACAAGGAGGCCGTCAGGCTCGTCCGGATAAAAAACACGAATCACGTGGAAGATATCTATGTCTCGCAAGCGCTCCTTGACGAGGTGAATGCCCACGACAACCTGAAAACCACCGGCGTTCCTGAACCCTTCGCGTTTGACGGAAACGGCAACCTGTTTTAGCGCCGGCGGGAACGCACTACCCGGAAAGATCCCGCCTGTGGAGACTGTCTACAGCGGCACGTTCCCGTGCCGCTTGTGATCGATCTCAACCGGACGCTTCCCGGCAAGCAACTTGAGTGACTCAAAAATGATCCTCCGGGTATGTCCCGGTTCTATAACCTCATCCACATAACCCTCTTTGGCCGCGAGATAGGGATTCAGATACTCATCGTTGTACCGGGCGATGCGCTCGGTGCGGGCGCTCTCAGGATCAGGCGAGTCGCGGATTTCCCTGCCGTAGACGATATTCACGGCTCCTTCGGCACCCATGACGGCGATTTCCGCGGTGGGCCACGCATACACAAAATCGGCGCCTAAATGCTTGCTGCACATCGCAATATATGCCCCCCCGTACGCCTTTCTGATGATAACCGTAATCTTTGGCACCGTTGCCTCGGAGTAGGCATACAATACCTTTGCGCCGTGCCTGATGATACCCTTCTCCTCCTCCTCTTTGCCCGGCATGTAGCCGGGAACATCCACGAGAGTCACCAGCGGGATATTGAATGAGTCGCAGTATCTCACAAAACGCGCAGTCTTATCGCTTGCGTCGCAGTCGATTACACCCGCCATGACCGCCGGCTGATTTGCTATGAGACCGACAAGCATATCTGAAATCTTCGCAAATCCGACAATGATGTTTTTTGCATATTCGGCCATTACTTCGATGAAAGAACCGCCGTCAATCAGATGATTGATGATCGAATACATGTCGTATGCCACGTTTGCCTTTTCCGGCAGGATCCTCCCAATTCTGGCCTGAGATTTTCTCTTGTAGTGGAGCTCGATATCCTGCGGCCGCTCGAGTGCGCTGTGCGGAATCATCGACAACAGGCGCCTGACGGTATGGTAGCATTCGGTCTCGGACTCGGACCTGAAATGCGCAACACCGCTTTTTGTTGCGTGCATCGCCGCCCCGCCAAGCTCCTGTGCGCTCACCTCCTGAAACAGCACCTGCTTTACCACAGCGGGACCGGTGACAAAGAGATGGCTGATATCGTCAATAACGAAAATAAAATCCGTCAGTCCCGGGGAATAGACCGCACCTCCCGCACAGGGGCCGGCAATTATCGAAATCTGCGGGATATGTCCGGAAGCCTTGGTGTTTTGATAGAAGATATCGCCGTATCCCCGCAGCGCGTTTACCCCTTCCTGTATACGTGCCCCGCCTGAGTCGTTGATACCTATCACCGGACAGTTCATCTCCCTCGCTGATTTGACGAGACGGGCTATCTTCAACCCGTGCATCTGCCCGAGCGTCCCACCGATGATAGTAAAATCCTGCGAGAAAATCGCCACGGTTTTGCCGTTAATAGCACCAAACCCGGTAATCACCCCGTCATACGGTGCCGGTTTTGATTCCATACCGAATTGTGTGCAGTGATGGGTAATTTCAGAACCGATTTCACGAAAAGAGTGTTTGTCCACCAGTTGGTCGATACG
>CAZHXC010000440.1:1808-3505 GCA_964536145.1 uncultured Spirochaetales bacterium
GGCGTGCAGCTTTCCCTTCTGATGCTGCTTTTCTATGTCATAGTCATTCTTTCTCATATACTCCCCCCCGTCTCCCTCTCACCTCGGCTCTCGATTGCGCTTTGCATAGCCCCCCGATTCAATTATACTCGGCCCGCAGGAAGGTGTCTGCTTTGGCGGCGCTACACACAGAAACACGAGGTGTATATGGTAACTGTATATCTTTTCCCGGGACAAGGCTCTCAATCGGTAGGCATGGGCGACGGTTTGTTTGCGCAATATGCAGATTTAGTGGCAAAGGCAGACGCGGTTCTCGGCTATTCCCTTGAAAGACTCTGTCTTGAAGATCCGGACGACAACCTCAACGAGACGCAATTCACCCAGCCTGCGCTCTTTGCCGTGAGCGCCCTGGAGTATCTAAAACTGATGGATGAGGGCGGCATACGGCCCGATTATCTCGCCGGTCACAGTCTCGGCGAGTATTCGGCGCTTTTTGCGGCGGGAGCTTTCGATTTTGAAACCGGAATCCGTCTCGTAAAGAAGCGGGGAGAGCTCATGGGAGAAGCCAGGGGCGGCGGCATGGCTGCGGTAATCGGCATCGACTCCAACCGAGTGCAGGAAATTCTTGACGATACGGGTGTAGAGACGGTACGGGCGGCAAACTTCAATTCTCCACAGCAGACTATACTTTCCGGCCGGGTAGAGGATCTCGAGGCGATTGCGGACGCGTTCAAGGAGGGAGGCGCGCGGAGATACATTCCCCTGAAGGTAAGCGCGGCGTTCCATTCACAATATATGGAGCCCGCGGCGGAGGCCTTTGGCGAGTTCCTCAGCGGCGTGTCGCTCAAAGATCCTGATATTCCGGTGATATCCAACGTCACGGCAAGACCGTATGGGAGCGGAGAAATTGCGGAAAACCTCCAAAAGCAGATCACGAGCGCGGTAAGATGGCAGGAGTCGGTTGAATACCTCCTCGAGCGGGGTGAGTGCGAGTTCAGGGAAATCGGTCCGGGGAAGGTTCTGACAAAACTCGTTCAGCAGATACAGGGGGGCTGAACACGGGTCGATTACATATGATACAATGAGGTCGTTATGAAAATACGCGGCTTGATTTGTATCGCAGTGGTGATCCTTCTCTCCTTCCTGGCCGGATCGTGCATCATTCTGCCGACGATAAGTGAAACTCATCTCCTTTCCGATATACAGGAGGACGAGCTCTCCATCACGGTAGGGACTGATCAACTCATAGGAGAGCCCGGTATCATTCTCCCTGATGTGTTGTATGAGTACTTGAGCTATGCACCCGCCGATTGGGTCGAGTTTGGTATCGCCGGCCATTACGGCATAGGCTTCCTCGGCATCGATGCGAGATTCGACATCATCGATATGTTCACCGATGACAATCCGCTGTCCGCTATGCTGCTCGGCGGTGCTCTGTTGTTTTCCGGTGGTTCCGCCCCGCTTGCGCACTTTGGCGGTGCGGCCAACTACAAAATCAACCGGTTTGTAGAAGTCTACGCCGCTGCTGCAACGAGTACACTGTTTTTTGTACCGGTATTTCACATCGGGACACACGTCAATATATTCGACTGGCTCGCTCTTTCAGGAAATCTGAAAATCGCTGTGAACACGGTGGAAACCAACGTGGATGTTCCACCGGCGGCGATTATGATTTCGGTTGCGCCGCGAATTTCGTTCAGTCTCTAAGGAATTGAAAA
>CAZHXC010000441.1:0-634 GCA_964536145.1 uncultured Spirochaetales bacterium
GAAGCCACTGTCCGGCGCAACCATCAATCGCGGCCGTGCATCACGGGCTTATCATCGTGTATCCCCAAGTTTTGCCTTGCATAGGGCTCATCATCACCGTTATCACCACGCCTTCTGAGGGTTGGCATACCAATTGCATTATGTATCGCAAGTGAGGGATAAGAAAATGAGTAAAGTACTGTTTACCGAACCAATTCCAGAAAAATTGGTGGAATCATGCCGATCGTTGTTGCCTGATGGGGTTGAGATCGCCGCCGTACCCACGCTTGAAGCGGAAGATTTTGCGCGTATGGCGTCGGATGCCGAATACCTGCTCGTGGTGCACCGGCAGATAGATGATGAGTTGCTGGCCATGGCGCCCAAGGTGCGTCTGGTTCAGCGTTGTGGCACCGGATATAACAATATCGATGTGAAGGCGATAGTAAAGGCGCGTGTACAGGCGGCGTATACCCCCGGTGCAAACTCAGTGGCGGTGGCGGAACATACCATTATGCTGATGCTGACGCTGGTCAAATGCTTCATGAAAGCGGAGGCCGGTGCACGTGCCGGCGGCTGGCCGGCGATGGAGATGATTAGCGAGGGCATCGGTGATTTGGACCAGGCAACCGTGGGCCTCGTCGGATTTGGTTCTATC
>CAZHXC010000441.1:644-3459 GCA_964536145.1 uncultured Spirochaetales bacterium
CGGGCGGTAGCCCAACGGTTGCTTCCTTTTAGCACACGGCTGCTTTACCATACGCGCAATCGCGTCGATCCGGCCATTGAGGACCGCCTTCAGGCAACATACAAGCCGCTGCCTGAACTGTTGGAAGCCTCTCACATTGTCTCCCTGCATCTCCCACTTACTGACGAGACGCACCATATCATGGGCGACGAGGAATTCGGGCGGATGCCTTCCGGCTCGTTTCTGGTCAATACCTCGCGTGGCGCTCTGGTGGATGAGACTGCGCTCCGCCGCGCGATTGAAAGTGGCCACCTGTCCGGAGCAGCTATGGATACGGTGGAACGGGAAGAGGCTGGAGGGAATCCCTTTATCGATCTACCCAACGTCATAGTGACGCCGCATACCGCAGGAGGAACCCATCGCGGAGCTCATGTAATTATTGAACGCTCTATTGCCAACATCAATCGGATGCTGGCCGGAGAACCGATCGTGGACGCCGTTCCGGGAACCGCCGATATCCCGAATCGAGTTTCGGCAGTCAACCGGTAAGCGGCGGGTAAGTTGCAAATGTTATATGTGTATACGAAACTAGTAACACCCGGCGTTGAAAAAAACGAAGGGTAAGGACTGATCAGGAGTAAAAAGAAACAAATGGCACAGAAAACCGTTTTGAGTGCCGAGGATAACGCCGCAAACAGAAAAATCATCCGTGACCTCATCGGAAAACGCGGGCACAGAATATTGGAAGCCGTAAACGGAGAAGAAGTCATCAAGATGGCGGAGGCCGAAAAACCTGATCTCATCCTGATGGATATACAACTGCCAAAAATATCGGGTTACGACGCAACCGTGGCAATCAAATCGAATCCCGAGCTCGAGCACATACCGATAATCGCGATTACCTCGTACGCCCTGAGCGGTGATGATGAAAAGGCGTACGCCGCCGGCTGCGATGACTACGTAACCAAACCTTTTCGCCCTTCGGCGCTGCTCGAAAAGGTGGAAAAGTATCTGCGGTGAAGGCCTGACCGGGGAGGAGAGCCTTGTTCAAAGTTGCAGTGGCACACAGTCTTGAGCTCGATTCCGCTGAAGCGGTGGCGGATGTACTGGAGCAGTGCAAACTGCAGCTTGGAGATTCAAGGCCGCAGGCGGGGCTCCTCTTTACCGGTATCGACCACGATCACGCGCTGGTCCTCAAAGAGATTCATACCGCCTATCCGGGAATAGAGCTCATCGGGTGCACCACCGACGGCGAAATGTCATCGGTTCATGGGTATGCGGACGATTCGATTGTGCTGACGGCGTTTTGCTCGGATGAGCTGGATTTCAAGGCGGGGGTGGCGGATAGTGTTTCGCACCACAAGATTAAAACGATAAGAGATGCTGTACGCTCTACTGTTTCAGCGATGCGGCAAGAGCCTGTACTTTGTATCATAACCCCGAGCGGTCTTACCGCAAGCGGCGATATCATGCTCGAAGGTCTCAAGTCGGGCTTAGGAGATACTTTTCCGATTTTCGGCGGGGCCGCGGCCGATCAGGTTCGCCTTCAGCATACGTGCCAGTTTAACGGCGATACGGTGTACAAAGACGCGCTTCCTTTTCTGCTGATAGGCGGACCTCTCACCTACGCATGCGGCGTACAATCCGGGTGGAGCCCAATTGGAAGCAAGGAAAAAGTAAGAGAGTCAACTGACAACATAGTGTCCAAAATCGGCGCCGGCACAGCGGTACAGTATTACGAACACTATCTGGGTGAAGAGATAGGTGCAGAAGGCGCAACTACCATAGGCGACTATCCGCTTGCGATATTCGAAGAAGACAGCGATAGCTACTACCTGCGTGCAGCAAGCTTCTGGGACCGGGACAGCGGCTGCGTCACCTTCCTGGGAAATGTGCCCGAGGGCTCGATGGTTCAATTCACACATGCAACCCGAAATGAAATCGTAGCGGCTACAGACCAATCGATCACACAGTCTTTCAGCGAGTATTCGGGCACGGAGCCTCTGGCTGCGCTCTGTTTTTCCTGCGCCGCCCGCAAACTGGTGCTGGGCACGAGAGTTGAAGAAGAATACCTCGCATTCAAGAATAGCTACCCTACTCTCCCGGTTGCAGGATTCTACACCTACGGCGAATATGCTCCGCTTCGAAGGGGCCGGCAGACAAGGTATCACGCCTCAACGTTCGTCAATCTCATAATGGGAGTAAAGTAAGGAGCGTAAAATGTTCAAAGTTGCGGTGGCACATAGTCTTGAGTTCGATTCCGCCGAAGCGGTGGCCGACATACTTGAACAGTGCAAACTGCAACTCGGAGATTTAAGGCCGCAGGCGGGGCTTTTGTTCGCGGCGATCGATCATGATTTCCAGATCATCCTCAGGACAATCAAATCCGTCTATCCGGAGATACAGCTGATTGGCGGTACCACCGACGGTGAAATATCATCGGTACATGGATATGCGGATGATTCGATTGTGTTGATGGTTTTCTGCTCCGACGAGGTTTTTTTCAAAGCCGGGATGGTAAACAACATATCTCAGGATACCGTCAATACGGTAAGCAAAGCCGTAGATTCGGTCGTTTCGGAATCCGCACAGGAACCGGCGATGTGTATCGCAATCCCGAGCGGGTTGATTCCAAACAAGACGACACAGAATGGTGATATCATTCTCGAAGGTTTGCGGGCAAGCTTAGGAGAAACCTTTCCGATATTCGGCGGGGCAGCGGGTGATCAGTATCGAGTCAAGACCACATACCAGTTTTATAATGAAGAAATATTTACCGACGCGCTCACGTTTTTGCCGGTGTATGGGCCGTTGCGTTATTCTTTCGGGGTTGCGA